>JAOZUP010000489.1 GCA_029938595.1 Thermoanaerobaculales bacterium
CCGAAGCCTGACGCCGAGATTGCAAAAAAGCGCCGTTTCTGGACGAGAACTAGCCCGCAAATCTCACCGGGTATCTACTGCGCCCGTTCCGAACCGGTCGGCAATCATCGCCAATTGCATTTCAAAAGACTGGGGTATAATTGCAGAGTTGATCAGTCATTGACAGTCATCGCGAGCAGTCTCCGTTGTGGAGAGTGTCCGATCGGTGAGACTTGGACGTGATCCCAAAGGAGGGCACTGATGAGCCGACGCATGAGTTTAGCTGTCCGTTTTTCACTCTTTATCTTGGTTTGCAGCCTGGCCTCGCTCGGGACGGCCGGTGACCTGTCGGTGGATGAGGTATGGACCCACGTGAGCGCGGCCGAGCTCCAGCTTCGCAACGAGCCCGGGCTCACGCCGTGGATCCAGCCACAACGCTACAAGGCGGTGCGGCTGTCGGCGGCTCCTCTGGCTGGGATCCTCGACCAGGCTCCGGTGGAGTTCAGCGGCGACGCTGAACCCCGCCAGGTAGTGCTGACCCTGCCCACCCCCGACGGCCGGTTCGAGGCCTTCGAGATCGTCGTATCGTCGGTCATGGAGCCGGAGCTCGAGGCTTGGATGGCGGATCAGGGCTGGCCCATGCGAACCTACCGAGGCACCAGTCTGGACAATCCCGCCACCAGCGTGCGATTCGACTGGGGTGGGCCGGCGGGCTTCCACGCCAGTGTGCTGTCCCCCCGGGGCAGCTACTACATCGATCCCTACTGGAAGGGCGACACGGTCCTGTATACCAGTTACTTCAGATCCGAGTACGTGCGAAAAGACCACGACTTCCACTGTTTCCTTGAAAGTGCGGCCAAAGCGCGGGGCCAGCAAAAATCCGCGGCGAGCACGAGCGGGGATCTTCGCTCATATCGGCTGGTGATGGCCGCCACCGGCGAGTACACCTCCTTCCACGGAGGCACCAAGCCGACCGCGCAGGCAGCCATTGTGACCACCGTCAACCGGGTCAACCAGGTCTATGAGAACGATCTGTCAATCCGGATGGTGCTGGTCGGCAACAACTCTGACGTGGTCTTCACAGACGCCGGCACCGACCCGTACACCAACGGCGACGGTTTTGCCATGCTGAATGAGAACCAAATCGAGTGCGACACAACCATCGGCGACGCCAACTACGACATCGGCCATGTTGTCAGCACCGGTGGCGGTGGTCTCGCCACCCTCGGGGTGCCGTGCCGTACCGGCGTTAAGGCACGCGGCGTCACCGGGAGCTCGAATCCCGTGGGCGACCCCTTCGACATCGACTTCGTTGCCCACGAGATGGGCCACCAGTGGAATGGCAACCACACCTTCAACTCAGTGACGGGCAACTGCGGCGGCGGCAACCGCAACAGCTCGACCGCTTACGAGCCCGGCAGCGGCTCCACCATTCAGGCCTATGCCGGCATTTGCGGGGCGGATAACCTCCAGTCCAACAGCGACCCCTATTTCCACGGCATAAGCCTCGACGAGATGCTGACCTACTCGGCCGGCCTCGGCGCGTGCTCGAGCAACACCTCGGCCGGCAACCCCAACGCGCCAACGGTGGACGCGGGTGCGGCCTACACCATTCCAGCCAGCACAGCTTTCGAGCTCTCCGTGGCCTCGAGCAACGACCTCGACGGGGACGCCATGACATACACTTGGGAGGAGTTCGACCTCGGTGGGCCGACTGCCCTTACCGACGGTGACAACGGCTCCAGTCCGATCTTCCGCTCGTGGCCGCCTTCCACCAACATGTCCCAGCTGTTCCCCAACAACGGTGTGACCCCGGCGACAGGTGAAACTCTGCCGACCACCGACCGGACGATGACCTTCCGGGTCACCGTGCGCGACAACAACCCCGGTGGAGGCCGGGTCGGTGAAGACACCACGACCGTCACCTCGACCACATCGGCCGGGCCGTTTTCGGTCACCGCCCCGAACGGCGGCGAGAGCTGGGACGGCACCGAGACCGTCACGTGGAATGTGGCCGGCACCGCCGGAGGCGCTGTGAGCACAGCCAACGTCGACATCCTGCTTTCCACCGATGGCGGCCTGACCTGGCCGACGACCCTGGTCTCTGGGACCCCCAACGACGGCAGCCAGGCCGTCACCCTCCCGGATGTGGACACAGATGTCGCACGGGTCAAGATCAAGGCGTCGGGCAACATCTTTTTCGACACCTCCGACGCCAACTTCGTCATCGGCACCGTGCTGAACCAAACCCTGTACGATCAAAGCACACTCTGCAGCGGCACCGCGTGGCCCAGTCAGTTCTTTCCGGACTTCGGCGCCGGCGTTGACCTGGCGGACGACTTCACCGTGCCATCAGGAGAGCAGTGGACCCTCGGCGCCGTATCAGCGCCCGGCGTATTCAGCGGCGCTGCGAACCCGTTGCAGTCGGCCAATGTATTCGTCTGGTCGAACTCGGGCGGTCTGCCCGGCGCGGTCGTAAACGGTTGCTCGTTCCTTGCCCTGGCGCCGGTGGGAGGTCTGGCCGATCCGACCATCGCGGTCAACCTTCCCGGCACCTGCGTGCTCGACCCCGGCACCTACTGGATCGAGGTGCAGGCGGTCATGCCCTACAACGACCCTGACGCCAACTTGTGGCATTGGGCGCCCAACCAGGGGACCTTCGGCGCCGAGTATGCCTTCCGCGACGTCTCCAATCTGTTCGGTTTTGGTTGTCCCGCATGGACGGCTCAAAGTGCCTGTTTGGGCGCGACCGAAACCGACCTCTGCTTCACGATCTCGGGATCGCCTGGCGGAGGCGATCTGATCTTCGAGGACGGCTTCGAATCGGGAAGTATGTCGGCCTGGTCGAGTTCGGTTCCATAGCCCGCACTTCTCACCGGGTTTCGTAGCGAGGGTGGCGAAGCGCAAGTATCCGCTGGGTTTGTTGTGAATTGGGCGACGCA
>JAOZUP010000490.1 GCA_029938595.1 Thermoanaerobaculales bacterium
TCACCGGTCTTCGCGCCTTCCGAGCGAGGGACATCGCAAAGCTCAATCGCGACATCGCCAATCTCGACCGCTGGACCACCATCAACAACCTCACCCTCGACGTGGCGGGATCGTTTTTTGACGCAGTGGCATTGGCTGAGTGGGTCGAGGTGCGCGAAATCGTCCTCGAAGAGAACGAAAACCAGCTCAAGGTCGCTGAGCGCCTGTTCGAGGTCGGTGAGAACTCGGTTGCCGATGTCGCCCGGTGGCGGGCGCAAGTTGCCGCGGCCAAGCAAGCATTGGTGGTCTCCATGGGAGAAGCCGCCCTCGCCCGCAACCGGCTCGCTCGTCTCGTGGGCACGGCTGACTTCGGCGAGCTGATATCGCCCGGGGCGGTCCCTATCCCAGCCGGCACAGAGGATGAGTTGACCACCAACGCGTTCGGTCAGCGGCCTGAAATGCTGACTCTGATACACCAGCTCGAAGCCGCCGGTCTCATGGTCAAGTTCGAACGGGGGGTCTGGTATCCCCAGGTCGATGCTTCGGCCCAGTACTTCCAGCAGAAGTCGGGCTTCCCGGCCAACGACTGGTTGTCCCTGACCCTGAACCTCAGGCAGCAGATCTTCGACGGCGGGATAGCGAAGGCGCAAGTCGCCAAGGCCAAGGAAGACCTGCGCCAGGTCGAGCTGCTCGAGCAGACCCTCAGACGCACCATCGAGGACCAGGTCGACTCCGCCTACATCGGTTACGAGGCCGCCAGCGCCGTCTTTGACGCCGCCCGTGAGAGAACCGAAGCTTCGAGGCTCGCCTATCGGCAAGTGGAGCGGGCCTACCGCGTCGGCGAAGCCTCAACCACCGACCTCCTCAACGCCACCACCGAGGCGACTGACGCCGAGACCTCGCAGATCGTCGCCCGCGTACAACGCGAGTTTCAGGCGATATCCCTCCGTTACGCGGTGGGCCTGCCGCCACTCCCCGACCTCGATTTCCGCCAGATGAGTCTGGCGGACCCCCAGGAGAACTGAGATGAACACCATCCGACGCCATACCCCGATCATTCTCTTTGTGACATTTTTCGTCACCCTGCTTGCCGGCTGCCACGGCGGCGACGACGATGACCCCGCCGCCGCCGCCGAGACCCTCGAGCGGGCGCTCGCACCTCGCGAGGTGCGGCTCGTCCAGCCCGAGGTGCGCGAGGAGCGTCCGTCGGTGCAGCTGGTGGGCGAGGTCCGTGCTTTCGACACCGTCATCGTGTCCTCCGAGGTCGCCGGCAAGGTCGACCGCGTGCTGGCGGAGGTTGGCGACCGCGTCGCCGCCGGTACCCCGCTCGCCGAGGTGGACCGGGAGACCTTCCGCATTTACCAGCAGCAGGCGGAGGCCAACCTCGCGGCCGCCGACGCGGACCTGGCACTCGCCGGCAAGGACCTCGAACGCAAACGTGATCTGCGTTCGGACGAGACAATCCCGCAATCCTCCTTCGATCAGGCGCAGGCGGCCCACGATCTCGCCACCGCGCGGGTGGCGGCCGCATCCGCGGCCCTGAACCTCGCGCGACGCAACTCCGACCGCAGCGTGGTCCGCGCACCCGCGACCGGCGCCATCACCCAACGCCTGGTGGTGGCGGGCCAGTGGGCCGAGGTCGGTGAAGGCCTCTTTCACCTCGCCGTCGGCGACAGGATCAAGGTGTCGGCACGGGTGCCCGAGGCGTGGGCGCCCAAGCTCGCCGGCCTCGAGGGGTTCACCTTCACGGTCGGTGTCTCCGGTCCGGTCCACACCGCCAAAATTTACAGTATTCAGCCGGCGGTCGAACAGGCCAGCCGCTCGTTCGAGATCGTCGGCACCGCCGCCAACGACGGCTCGATCAAACCCGGAATGTTCGCCAACGTGGTGCTGGAGGCACCGATCGTCAAACAGTCGTTGTGGCTGCCGGTATCAGCGGTCGCGACCTCAGATCTTCCGCAGGTCCTCATAATCCAAGACGATGCCGTCGCCTTACACACAGTCAGGATCGGGCGACGGGCAAATGGCATGATCGAGATCGTCGGCGGGCTGTCGCCCGGCGAGGCGGTGATCGCCGACGTCTCCGGCCTCAGCCGCGGCATCCCAGTCACCGTTGTCGAATAGCGGAGAACATCTTGATGAACGAATTCTCAATTCTCAATTCTCAATTCTCAATTTGGAGGCGCGGCGCCACGCCGGCTTGTGAGGGTGCACCCTCCGAAAATTCGAAATTCGAAATTCGAAATTCGAAATCGTCTCCGAGGGACTCCTCATGAACCTCTACGATGTAGCCATCCGCCGTCCGGTCTTCACCGTCATGATGATGTTGGCGCTGGTGGTCTTCGGCATTCTCGGCTATCAGACGCTGCCCATCAACCTCCTGCCGTCCATCGACTTCCCCATGGTCACGGTCATCACCATCCTGCCCGGTGCGTCGCCGGAAGTCATGGAGTCGGATGTCACCGACGCCATCGAGGCAGCGGTCAATACTATCGAGGGCATCGACCAGCTCACCTCCTATTCGGGTCAGGGCGTGTCGCAGGTGACCGTGATGTTCACCTCCGATCGCGACATCGACATCGCCGCCCAGGACGTGCGCGACAAGGTGTCGGGGGCGGTGGGCCAGCTGCCGCTGGACGCCGAGCCGCCCATCGTGCAGAAGTTCGATGTCAACACGCAGCCCATGCTGTGGATGGCACTTGCCGGGCTCGACGCTCGCGAGCTCTCCGACTACGCCGACCAGGTGGTGAAGCCACAACTGCAGTCGGTACCCGGCGTCGGCAACGTTCTCGTCCCGGGATACCGCGAGCCCATGATCCGCATCTGGCTCGATCGCGACAAGCTCGCCGCCCATGGGCTGACGGTGTCAGACGTCATCATGGCGCTGGGCCGCGAAAATCTGGAGCTTCCAGGTGGTTTCATCGAGGGTCCGCTGAC
>JAOZUP010000491.1 GCA_029938595.1 Thermoanaerobaculales bacterium
GGGTCGGGCACTCGGATGCCGGGATCGAGGCGGGCGGGAGTCTTGCGGGTGGGCTCTTCGTCGACTCCGACGACGACGGCGAGGCATGGGTCGGCCACGGGAATTTCGGGATCGAGGCGCGCGGCAGCGAGATGGGCGGCTATTTCGAGGACTCAGACGGGTCCGGTTTCGCACACCTGGGGTGGGGCAACACCGGAGTGTTCGGCCGCGGAAACGTCGCCGGTGGCGTTTTCGATGATGAGGATGGCTCCGGATACGCCAGGGTCGGATACGGCGATCGGGGCGTGGACGCTGGCGGCAGCGAGATGGGCGGCTACTTCGTGGACTCGGACGGGTCCGGTTTCGCACACCTGGGCTGGGGCGATACCGGAGTGTTCGGCCGCGGAAACGTCGCCGGTGGCGTTTTCGAAGATCGGGACGGCTCCGGATACGCCAAGGCCGGATACGGCGATCGGGGCGTGGAAGCGGGCGGCACCGAGATGGGCGGATACTTCGAAGACTCAGACGGAACCGGATATGCCTGGGTGGGTACCGGCGATTACGGCGTCAAGGCGTATGGCAATTTAATGGGTGGCTACTTCGAGGACCTCGATGAATTTGCCTCGGCGACCGTGGCCGTCGCCGGCTGGGGTATCGATGCGCAGGGCCACGAAGGCGGAGGGGATTTTTCAGACACCGACTCAACAAGTCGGGCGTCTGTAGCCAGCGGCGAACGGGGCATCGAAGCGTTTGGCAATGAGGCGGGAGGCTACTTCATGGAACTCGGCGGAAGCGGGATTGCGTACTTGGGCTACAACGCGTGGGGAATCAAAGCGTATGGCGGTTTAGCAGGCGGTTACTTCGAGGACACCAACGATTCCGCCAAAGCGTGGGTTGGATATGCTGACACAGGTATCGACGCCCAGGCCTCCTATAGAGGCGGCGCTTTCTCGAGCACTAGTTCTGGGATCTACTCCCACCTGGCGACAGGCCCATTTAGCATCATTGGCAGCGGCACCAAGGCCTTCGTTCAGAACCACCCCTATGATCGAGATTCGGTGATTGTCTACACAGCACCCGAGGGTGACGAGGTGGCAACCTACACCCGGGGAACGGCGAGGCTTGTCGACGGTGAGGCGACGGTGCCGCTGGGCGAAACCTTCAAGTGGGTCACCAATCCCGACCTTGGGCTGACGGCGTTCCTCACGCCGGTGAGTGAATGGTGCAATCTCTATGTCGTGGAGCAAGCCACTGACTCGATCGTTGTGCGCAGCAGAGATGGTTCTGACTGCGCCTTCAACTTCATGATCTACGGGCTGCGGATAGGCTTTGAGGAATTGAGCATAGTGCAGGAGAAGGAGCAGGAGTCGTACATCCCCTCGATGGCCGACCACCATCAGCTCTACGAACGACGTCCCGATCTGAAGACTTACAACTCCCTCGAGCGTTTCAAGGGCATGCGCCGCGAAGCTAATCCGAAGGCTGAGCTTGACCTGAGCCGCGCTCAGGCCCTGCGGGACGCCATCATCGAGTTCGATCCTGCGGTTCATCAGCTGCCAAAGCCTCCAGGGTTCGAAGAGATGCCGGCGGACGATCTCCCGTTAGATGAAGATCAGAGAGAAGGGGTGCAAGGGCACGAGCGGGTCAGGGCAGCTCGAGCCGGTCACGACAGGCGACCGGCAACTGATCATTCCGCTCTCGGATCCACGATCCCAGTAGACAACGAGGGCAACGTCTATGCCCCGTCATTTCGGCCCTCGTCCCAGGATCTTGCGAGCCTGGTGACTGTGTCGGAAACCGTAGAGCCTGGCGACGTGCTGGTGATCGATACAGACCGCCGCGGATTGATGCGTCGTGGCTCGAGCGCCGCCGACAACGGTGTTGTGGGCATCGTGGCCGCTGCGCCTGGTGTAGTCCTTGGTTCCGAAGTCGAGGTCGGCCAAACCGAGGCGCCGGCTGAACGCGAGCAGAATTCCGATTTCCAGCTCAAAGTGCCGGTAGCGTTCTCCGGCGTGGTCGACTGCAAGGTGGACGCGTCCTATGGCGCGGTGTGGACCGGGAACCTGTTGGTGACCTCCCCCACTCCGGGCCACGCCATGGCCCAGCAGGCCCCACTCCCGGGCACCGTGCTCGGCAAGGCGCTGGAGCCGCTCGAGAAAGGCGTTGGGACGATCAAGGTATTGGTGATGCTGCGATGAGAGAGCTCATCCGTTCGAGATGCGGAGAGCGCGACGCGAAACCTTCCGGGTCCGTGATCGGCCTTTGCTTTCTGTTTCTTGCCTCCATCTGCGCCTCGACGGCATCCGCGGCTGAATGTCCGGTGCCGACCTTGGCCTACCCGTCGATCCAGGCGGCCGTGGATGACGCCACGTGCACGGAGATCACGCTGGCAGCGCAGGACTTTGCGGAATCGGTTGCCGTCTCTCGCAGCCTCGTCCTGGGTGGCGACTCGAGCGCCTCGACGACGATCGTGGGCCAGGTGACCGTTACCGGGGTCACCACCGGGGTCACGCTGCAGGACCTCAAGGTGGATGGTAGAGGGTGCTTTTCGGTGGGGCTTGATGTCGGAGGCGGCGCCCAGGTCGCGAGCCAGCAGGACGTGGTGGTTGTCAATGCGGCGGGCGGTCAGTGTCCGATCTTCACTGACGGGTTTGAACTGGGAGCCACCGTGGCTTGGTCAACTACAATCCCCTAAACGACTGCGTGCTACCCCCAACCAGTGCCCCCCCTCGGCACCGACCGAAATGCTCTGGTTTTCCGGCGCAAATACGACCACTCTACGACCAGCGCTCCTCTCGGCTATGGTGCGCTCAACGACTCGTCTGTAAGTGATCGATTTTGAGTCGATGACTGGCGGGGCTAGCAGGACTCGAACCTGCGACCTTGAGTTTAGGAAACTCCTGCTCTATCCACCTGAGCTATAGCCCCGCACGGGGC
>JAOZUP010000109.1 GCA_029938595.1 Thermoanaerobaculales bacterium
ACCATGCCACCGCCCATTGCCTCACTCATGGCGGTCGAGTGCATGTCATCCGCCGGCATCTCGGCGGCTGTGCGGTGGAGATCGTCGTCGGGGGCTGCGCTGCCGGCGGTTTCGGACTGGGCACCGCATGCAGCCAGGACAAGGACGAGGGGAATTATCAGGTAGGGCGAAGTGCGCATGATCGTGTCTCCTTCGGCGCGGGAGTATAGCTCGAAATTAGGAATTAGGAATTAGGAATTAGGAATTAGGAATGTCGGCCGCCTTCCCAGATACCAGATACCAGAATTTCGGATACCAGATCCATACAGCCGTTCCCATCTGGCATCTGGCATCCGGTATCTGGCGACCGAGTGGGCGGGTGGCTTGCCACCGCCCAGCGGCGCCATTAGCATTGGCGGACCCGTGCTTTGAGGAGGGCTTGGATGAACTCTCTGTTCGAGTGGATGAGTGAGGCGATCACCACGGTCAGTGGCCTCATTTGGGGCTGGCCCGAGCAGATGCCGCTGCTGGTCATTCTCCTGGTCGGGACCGGGCTGATCACCACCTTTCGCCTCGGCTGGATCCAGGTTCGCTACTTCCGCCACGGCCTCCGGGTGATCCGGGGTGAGTACGACGACCCCGAGCACGAGGGTGACCTCTCCCACTTCCAAGCGCTCACCACCGCCCTTTCTGCCACTGTCGGCATCGGCAACATTGCCGGCGTCGCCACCGCTATTCATTACGGCGGACCCGGCGCCCTCTTCTGGATGTGGGTGACTGCGGTCTTTGGAATGGCGCTCAAGTACACCGAGTGCACCCTTTCCATGAAGTTCCGTACCATCCTTCCCGGAGGGTCGGCTGCGGGCGGGCCGATGTACTCGATCGAGCGCGGACTGGGCCGTAGGTGGAAACCGCTGGCCGTCGCCTTTGCGGTATTTACCGTGATCTCCTCGTTCGGGTCGGGCAACGCCGTGCAGTCGTTCACCGTCGCCGACCAGTTCCGCCAGGATCTCGGCGTGCCGACCTGGGTTACCGGTCTGATCCTCGCCTCGCTCGTGGCGGCGGTGATCCTCGGCGGCATTCGCCGCATCGGTCGCGTGACATCGAAGCTCGTGCCATTCATGGCCGCGCTTTACGTGGGTACGAGCATGATCGTGCTTCTCCTCCACATCGACCAGGTGCCGGGCACCCTGGCCCTGATCTTCGCATCGGCGTTCACACCTGCGGCCCAGATCGGCGGCTTCGCCGGTGGCACCTTTATCTTCATGCTCACCTGGGGAATCAAACGCGGGCTCTTTTCCAACGAATCGGGCCAGGGATCGGCGCCGATCGCGCATGCTGCGGCCAAGACCGACGAACCGATTCGAGAGGGCGTCGTGGCGATGCTCGGACCCTTCATCGACACCCTCCTGATTTGCACCATGACCGGTCTGGTCATTCTGATCTCCGGCGTCTGGAACGAGAAGCAGGAGCAGCAGCTTGTTGTCAACGAGCAATCGGCCATAACGGCGATCCATGCCGGCAGTGAGGTACAGGTCAACGGCGGCATCGATGAGACCGATATCGCCGTCGGAGCACTCGTGGTGCACGACGGTCAGCCGATCGAGTTTGCTCTGGTGCGGAATCACGCCCTGGTCGATGAGGCGGAGATCCTGATTGCCGATGATCCGGTGCTGCTGCGAAATATGCGTCCGTTCTCGGGCCTGATTGTGCTCGAGGCCGAGAACGAGGGCAGCCTGAATGACGGTGCGGTGCTGGCCGAGGACGGCGATCCGGTGGATGGCGTACTGGTGATGCGGGGACGGGCCATGCAAAACGGCTCGCCGCTGACCGCCTGGGCCTTTCGCGAGGGTCTCGGTAAATTTGCCTTTGGACAGGGCCACCTGCTGGTGACGATAGCCGTTTTCTTTTTTGGGCTTTCCACCGCCATCAGCTGGTCGTACTACGGCGACCGGTCGATCCTCTATCTGGCCGGGCCGCGGTGGGTGATGCCGTACCGGGCGGTCTTCTGCATCGCCCACTTCCTGGGCGCGATCTACTCGCTCGAGCTGGTGTGGGCCTTTGGCGACATGGCCCTGGGGTTGATGACGATTCCCAACCTGATCTCGATCCTCCTCCTCACCGGCCTCGTCAAGGGCTGGACCAGGGAGTACGCGGCCGAAGGCAAGCTCGAACCGCCGAAATACTGAAAACATTCGGCAACTCAATCTCGACTTGGACTGGGCTCCATCCGGTTCTGACCTCCCCTCGAGTTTCGCCGCGGGTCCGTCGGGACGTCAATTCCAAGTTGTGGGCACGTGCTTTGGAATACCGCATTGTGCGGTTATCGGACATTCTTGGCCTAAATACGGTTTGAGAGTGCGTCTGGCGTACCCCATTGTTGGGGTTTTCACGACTGGTCGATCCTCCAGCTATTGCAACTGATTCGCATTCACAATGGTTATCGAATTTGAGATACAGGAGAAAGTCGAGGGAATTTGTTGACAAGCTGGAATCGGTCCTCGTACGGTGGGTCGGTTAAATTCTGGGTCGTGTTTGTTTGGTCGAATGCGAATATTTTTTTTCAAAGGAGGCCATGATGGGTTGGAGGGATGAGAGGTTAGGTGTGCCCGCCGGTTCCCCTCGAAACGAAGGAGTGGACCGGAGGGACTTTGTCAAGGTTTGCACGATGGCCGCTGCCGCCGTCGGTCTGCCGGCGAGTGCAGGGCTCAAGATGGCGGAGGCTGCTGCGGCAGGTCTCAAACCGTCGGTGATCTGGCTCCACTTCCAGGAGTGCACCGGGTGCACGGAGTCGCTGCTCCGCACCTCGCACCCCGGTCTTGCGGAGTTGATCCTCGACCTCGTTTCGTTGGATTACCACGAGACGCTCTTTGCCGCAGCGGGCTACCAGATCGAGGAGGCACTGCACGAGGCAATGGAGGCCAACGCGGGCAAGTATATCTGCGTGGTCGAGGGCGCCATACCGACCAAGGACGGCGGCATCTACTGCAAGATCGCCGGCCGAACCGCGATCGACATCCTACAGGACGTCGGTTCAAAGGCCGGGGCGGTCATCGCGATCGGCTCCTGCGCTTCGTGGGGTGGAATCCCGTCAGCGGATCCGAATCCGACCGGCGCCGTCGGCGCTCCGGAGATCCTCGAGGGTATCCCGGTGATCACCCTTCCGGGCTGCCCGGCGAATCCCTATAACTTCCTCGGCACAGCGCTGCAGTACGCCACCTTCGGCACCCTGCCCGCGCTCGACGACAAGAATCGCCCGCTCTTCGCCTACGGGCGTACCATCCACGAGCACTGCCCGCGTCGTGCTCACTTCGACGCCGGACGGTTCGTACGGCAGTATGGCGACGAGGGCCACAACCTCGGATGGTGCCTCTTTGCGATGGGCTGCAAGGGTCCGGAAACCCACGCCAACTGCTCGGTCGCAGATTTCGGTGAGATCCCGGGCTGCTGGCCGATCGGCATCGGCCATCCGTGCTTCGGTTGCACCGAACAGGGAGTCGGCTTCCACAAACCGATGCACCAGGAGGCGGCGCTGCCGGAGAACGCAGTCCCGCCGATCTTCCCCGACCATCGCTCGAGTTCTACCGCAGCCGCGGCCGGCGTCGCCGGTCTGGTCGGTGGGGCGGTTATCGGCGCCGGTTTAATGGCATCGAAGAAGCTCGCCGAAGGAGGGGGCGAGGAGGGGTCGTCATGACCATGGATCGACGAACGCTGTTGAAAGGAGCCGCCGCGGCGGGCGCCGGTGCTGCGGTCTCGGCCGCGACAACGGCCGAGGCCTCGTCGGTGCGACCCACCGCGCCGCCGGACGCGGTCGGGATGCTCTACGACGCAACCCTCTGCATCGGTTGCCAGGCGTGCGTGACGGCCTGCAAGACGGCCAACAACATGCCGGGCAATCTCTACGACCCGCCCAAAGATCTCGATGGGCAGACCAAGAACATCATCAAGCTTTATGAGGAGGACGGCGAGAAATCCTACATGAAGCAGCAGTGCATGCACTGCATCGATCCCGGTTGTGTGAATGCTTGCATGATCGGCGCCTTCAAGAAGCGTGAGTACGGGATTGTAACCTGGGACAAGGACCGTTGCATCGGCTGTCGTTATTGCCAGGTGGCGTGCCCCTACAACATTCCGAAGTTCCAGTGGGACACTCCCGTGCCGGAGATCGTCAAGTGCGAGCTGTGCAACCACATGCTGGCGCGTGGCGAGGAGCCGGGATGCGTCCAAGCCTGCCCCAAGGAGGCGGTGATCTTCGGAACCTACGAGGAGCTGCTGGCGGATGCCAGACAGCGCGTCGCCGATCACCCGGAACGGTATTACCCGGCGGGTGCTCCGCAGATCTTCGGAGACACCGAGGGTGGTGGCACGCAGGTCCTCTATCTCGCCGGTGTCGACTTCGAGAAGCTCGGGCTCCCGGTACTTGGTGACGACGGCGTCGGAGTCCAAATGCGTGCGATTCAGCATGGCATTTACAGGGGCTTCATCGCTCCGGTGGCGCTCTACGGCATCCTCGGCGCGGTCCTGTGGCGCAACCGCCGCGCGGCAGCAAAGGAGGGGTCCGATGAGTGATCACTCCGTTGAGCCCGTTGGCGGTCCGATTATTTTCAACCGATTTACCAGATTCCTGGCGATGTTCCTCGGCCTCTGGATCCTGATCCTCGCCTATCGATTCGCGACCGGGATCGGGACGGTGTCGGGTCTCACGGACGGCTACCCGTGGGGCATCTGGATCGCTTTCGACGTCGTGACCGGCACCGCGCTTGCGTGTGGCGGTTACGCGATCGCGATCCTCTGCTACATCCTCAACAAGGGCAAGTACCACCCGCTGGTGCGACCGGCCATTTTGACCAGTGCGCTGGGTTATTCCATGGCTGCTCTGGCGATCATCATCGATGTCGGTCGCTGGTGGGGCATCTGGCGCATCCCGCTGGGTGGTTTCCCGGACATGGGCCACTACAACTGGAACTCCGCCCTGCTCGAGGTGGCGCTGTGCGTCATGGCCTACGCGGGCGTGCTGTGGATCGAGCTCGGTCCGGCCTTCCTCGAGAAGTGGAAGGCGACGTCGAAGAGCCCGGGGCTCATCAAGTTCGCCGGCGCTGGCCTGAAGTTCTACGACAAGGCTCTGATCTGGATCATCGCCCTCGGCGTGCTGCTGCCGACGATGCACCAATCGTCGCTGGGCTCCTTAATGCTGCTCGGCGGTCACAAGTTGCATCCGCTGTGGAACACCGGCTGGATCCCGCTCCTCTTCCTCATCTCATGCATCGGCATGGGCTACGCGGTGGTGGTCTGGGAGTCGGCGGTGTCGAGCAGGGTGTTCAATCGCCAGCGCGAGGACAGCATGCTGATCTCGCTGTCGGGCGCGATGGTGATCGTCTTGGGTCTGTTCCTGCTCCTGCGTTTCGCGGACATCATCATCAGCGGCAAGTTCGGCCTGATGTTCAGCTCTGGAATGCTGAGTGTGATGTTCTGGATCGAGATGGCGCTGGTCGCCATACCGATGCTGATGCTGATTCGGGCCAGGGACCGGGCGAAATTCATCACGATCTTCAGGGCCTCAATGCTCATCATGCTCGCGGGCGCCCTGTATCGCTTCGACGCCTATATCGTCGCCTTCAATCCAGGAAAGAACTGGTCGTATTTTCCGACGACCCTCGAACTCCTGATCACCTTTGGCGTGATTGGGCTCGAGATCTTCCTCTACATCTTCATCGTCAAACGCTACCCGATCCTGAGCGGCACCCGCGCCACGCAGGTTCGTGAAATCGAAGGGAGGGCCTGATGGCCAGAATGATCACTGTTGACCCGATCACACGCATCGAGGGTCATCTGCGCATCGACGTCGAGGTCGACCGGGGCAAGGTGCAAAACTCCTGGTCCTCGGGGCAGATGTGGCGTGGTATCGAAAAGATTCTCGAAGGACGCGATCCGCGTGACGCGTGGATCTTCACCCAACGCATCTGCGGGGTGTGCACGACGGTGCACGCCATCGCTTCGGTGCGCGCGGTGGAGAACGCGCTCGAAATCAACCCGCCGCTCAACGCGCAGCTGATCCGCAATCTCCTGGTTGCGGCGCATGCGCTGCACGATCACATCGTCCACTTCTATCACCTGTCGGCCCTCGACTGGGTGGACGTGGTGTCGGCGCTGAAGGGCAATCCGAAGACCACGGCGCGCCTGGCGGAGTCGCTCTCGCCCTGGCCCGGAAACGGTGTCAAGGATCTCACCGCGGTCAAGGAGAAGCTCGCCGACTTCGTCTCCAAGGGGCAGCTCGGCATCTTCACCAACGGCTACTGGGGCCACCCGGCGATGGACCTCTCGCCGGATGTGAATCTCCTGGCGGTGTCCCACTACCTGCAAGCCCTCGAGGCACAGAAGACGGCCAACAAGATCGTGACCGTTCTCGGCTCCAAAACGCCCAACATCCAGAACCTCGCGGTCGGCGGCGTGGCCAACGCCATCAACCTCGACAACGAGGCCACCCTCAACATGGCGAGGCTGTATCAGATCAAGAACTACATCGACGAGGTGCGGGCCTTCGTCGACCAGGTGTACTTCGTCGATGTCGCGGCCATCGCGGCCATGTACGCTCCCTGGCTCGGCCACGGTGCCGGTGTTACCAACTACCTGTCGGTGCCCGATCTGCCGCTCGACACTGCCGGCACCAAGTTCGCCATGCCCGGTGGTGTCATCATGAACAAGGACCTCGGCAGCTTCCGGGAGATCACTTCGTTCAACGACGAGCTCTTCCGCGACAACATCGTCGAGGGCATCGCCCACTCGTGGTACGAGGGCGATGGGGAGCTCCACCCCTGGAAGGGGGAAACGGTTCCCGCGTACTCGGAGTTCGATCATGACGGCAAGTACTCCTGGGTGAAGTCGCCGCGCTTCGAGGGCCAACCGATGCAGGTGGGTCCGCTGGCGCAGGTACTGGCAGGGCTTGCCGCCGGAGACGAGCTCACGACCAAGTTCGCCCTCGAGTTCCTCGACCTGGCGGGCACGGTGGCCGGTGTCAAGCTGACCCCGGCGGTGCTCCACTCGACCCTCGGCCGCCACGGGGCGCGCGCCATCCGTGCACGAGTGATCGCGCACCAGGCCATGGCCCAATGGGAGGCGCTGGTCGGAAACATCGGCGGGGGCGACACCGAGATCTTCACCCCGTTCGAGTTCCCGAGGGGAGAGATCCAGGGCTACGGCTTCCACGAGGCGCCGCGCGGCACGCTGTCCCACTGGTGCGTGATCGACGACGGCAAGATCAAGAACTACCAGTGCGTTGTGCCCTCGACCTGGAACGCCGGACCGCGGGACGGTGAAGGCCAACTGGGGCCGTACGAGGCCTCGTTGATCGGTAACCCGATTGCCGACCCGGAGCGCCCGCTCGAGGTGCTGCGCACCATTCACTCATTCGATCCGTGCCTGGCCTGCGCGATCCACACCCACGATCCGGATGGGAAGGAAAGGTCGAAGGTACGAGTGCTTTGAATTAGGAATTAGGAATTAGGAATTCCGAATTCAGTTATTGGCCGGGAGGAAACTCCCGGCCGTTTTTTTATTTCGAATTTCGAATTTCGAATTTCGAATTTGACCCCCGCCAGCCCGCCCACCCAGTAATCAGTGATCAATAACCAGTGATCAGTTGGAAAGTCCGAGGGGTTGGTGGGCGGGAAATTCCTAATTCCTAATTCCTAATTCCTAATTCAACCCCTTTTCTCACTGTGCAACGCAGTTTGGCTCTGGCACAATCATCCGATGACTGAGACGAAACCTATCCGCATTCTTGGTGTCGGCAACGTGCTCTGTACCGACGATGGTCTCGGGCCGTATGCCGTCAAGGTATTGGAGGCACAGTACGAGTTTCCCGAAGGTGTCGAGGTGATCGACGTCGGCACCCCGGGGCTCGACTTCACGCCCTACCTCGCCGGTACGCGAGCGGCGATCGTGATCGACACCGTAAGCGGCGAAGAACCGGCCGGCACCCTCAAGGTGATCCGCAACGAGGAGATCGTGTCGGCGCCGCCACCGTCGAGGATGAGCCCGCACGAGCCGGGTCTGCGCGAGGCTCTGATGGCGACCGAGCTGTCAGACAGCAGCCCGGAAGAGATTCTGCTCGTGGGCGTCGTGCCCGAGACCACCGAGGGAGGTACCCGGATGACGGATGCCGTCAAGGCGGCGGTATCGAAGGTCGTCGCGACGGTCGTCGAGGAGCTCGAACGATTGGGCCGGCCGGCAGTGCCTCGCGATCCGCCTGGCGAGCTCGAGATCTGGTGGGAGTGATGGCTATGCATCTCAGTGAAACATACGAACGAGCCCTCATCATCCTCATTGCGCTTCACAGCATCATCGTCGGCGTCATGCTGCTCTTTTTTGCAGAGTGGGCGATAGACTTCGCGGGCTGGTCTGGCGCCGAACCAATTTTCTTCATCTGGCAGGCCGGCGCCTTCCACTTCGTGCTGGCGGCCGGTTATTTGGTTGAGTACTCCCGCACAAAGACCATTTCCCTGCTTCTGATCGCCAAGACCACTGCCTTCGTCTTTCTGATCGGTGGAAGCTTACTCGCCGAAACACCGTGGTCGGTGTGGTTCTCGGGTGTGGCCGACGGCGCCATGGCGCTAACCGCGTTTCTGGTCCATCGGGCAGTGAACAAGACCTAAACTCCAACCACCGGACGGAGGAACCGCAGATCACGCAGATGAACGCAGATTGACTGACCTTTATCTGCGTGTATCTGCGCTATCTGCGGTTTGCGATGGAGCGATGGCGGGCGGCAAATCCGAAATCCGAAATTCCGTTCGAGTGGATGGGAACTCAAAACTAAAAACTAAAAATTCAAAACTCTTCCTCGAGCTCCTCGCCGCCGACCTCCTCGTAGATCTCGAGGATCTGATCGCAGCCGAACTGCATGGTCATGGTCAGATGGTCGTGGATGGCTCCCTCGAGGTCCTCGGCTTCGGGATCGTTGCGGAGCAACTCGACACAGGTGGCATTGATGGTCTGCATTGCGCCGCAGACCTCACGCACCCCGAAACCCTGCATGAGGCGTTTCTCGGCGAGGTCGCGGCAGTAGGTTGTGAAAAGTCCCCGATCGCGGGTTCGGATCGAGCTCTGGAGATGCCGCAGGAGGATCATGAAACGCCACTCGAGGACGTCGCGGGCGACCTTCTGGTACGACGGGAACCGCGACTCGGCACCCGGCACCAGCAGCTTGTCGAGGAAGGTCGTGCAGATCTCGTCGAGGTGCTTCTCGAGCAGGTGGTTGATGCGGAGGTTGGCGCGCAGGCGCACCTTCTTGAGAGCGGCGCGGTTGAGGCGGTGCCACTCGTTGGGATCGATCTTGAGGTTCTCGACCATGAACGGCATCCGCCGCTGCAGGGTGAGACGAGATCGGGGGTGCCATTCCAACTTCCGGTAGGTTTGGCCGGCATCGACCGCGAGGTCGAGATCAACGTAGCGGATCATCCAGGGACGTTCGAAGGGTCGTTTCCCGATTGCCCGCCCCATGATGTCGCGGGCCCGGACACCGATGTGTGCCAGTATTTTCGGGACGAATATAGGCCGTCTTCGTTGACCGTAAAAGTTGATGTTGGCGAGGTCGAAGAGCTGGCTGTGGGAGAGGGTCTCGCTTGGGCTGGCGATCAGGACCTCGCGCTGTTCGATCGTGTCGTTGTGCCGAATCAGTCGGCGCATGAAGGGTCCCATCTCACGTACGTGCAAGTAGGGAATCGCCGACTGGCCGCGTCCGCCGAGAATGCGGTTGTTCCACATGGAGGATAGCCAGACGTCGAGGAAGATGTAGAGGGGCGGGTACTCACACCAATCCGAGAAGATGGCCGCGAAACGAGTAATACACGAAGGTATGCAGTCATCGTATTCGGCCAACATCGCCTCACCGATTCGTTTGGTGGCGGCGTAGATGTGATCGCCGTCTGGGGGGCTGTCCTCGGTGAGCGATTGACCGCGTGGCGGGAAGTTGCAGGCCGCTACCGACGACGCGAAGATGAACCGCTTGAGTTCGAGGTCGCGGCACTCCTCGAGAACATTCCTCATCCCCTCGACGTTGGTGCGCTGGTACTCGGGATGATCCTCGCCGGTGAAGTCGTAGTGGGCGGCCAGGTGGATGACGTAGTCCGCGCCGCCTGACTCCCGGATGTAGCGGAAGGCGGAGGCGAGCTGCTCGGGTTCAGCGATGTCGACCTGGAACCATGTGATGTTCTTGTGGATCGGGGCGCCGCATCGGAGTTGAGAGCGCCGTCCGAGACCGACGATCCTGAAATCATCCTTGAAGTACTCAAGCAGGTGGCGGCCGATGAAGCCGGAAGCGCCGGTGATGATGAGACGCGGGAGTTCCATAAGCAGCGCATATTGTACCCGAACCCGATTCTGTGCCTTCGTCTCCATCCCCGCCCGCCGTCCGCGGTCTTCGACCACGGCCACGCGTTCTCGGCCGACGTCTCCTCCGAGC
>JAOZUP010000492.1 GCA_029938595.1 Thermoanaerobaculales bacterium
TTCGGAGTAATAACCCGCCTGGCCGCTCATGTAGAAGCTGGCCACCACCAGCCGGCCGCCGATGTTTGCGTACCAGACGTCCACCGGCTCAACGTCGCTCTCGCCGGGAAAATGGGACCAGCCGATGGTTCCCGCCAGGTTGATCAACGGGACGAACGGGAAATCGACGAGCCCCTGCAGGCCGTAACCGGTAGTCCGATCCTGGCCGAAATCGCCGTAGGGTGACGACACCGTCGCCGCGATTCCGAACTTGCGATAGCTTGCCAGCCACTCCTCGCGGGTCGTCAGCTCGGAATCCTGCTGCTGGGCCATCGTGGCCAGCGGAATCGCCACGGTTACCAGAAGCGCCAGAAGCACGATGCGACCGTTCATGTCACCCTTCCTGGTCTGATCGAGAAATTGTTCAGTCAGCAGTTCTAGCACACATTCCGCCCAAAGGAAAGTCCGGGCGATCATCGCGCTGGTGTCTCGACTGGCGCGAAGAAAACCGATTTCGGTACGTTCACGCGCCCCGATCGAGCGGCGTGAGAGGGGCCGTCGCGAGAACCCCCCGGGGGGGTATAGAAAGAGAGTCAGCCTTTGGCCCTGATGGTAGGTTTAGTTGGAAACGATCAAACTCAAACCACAGGAGGCTGACTCATGAGTACCGTAACACGTTTTTTCGTTGGTGTCGATCTGCACAAGACCATCATCCAGATCTGTGTCCTCGATCAGGGTGGCGAAATCGTTGAAGAACGGCGGTACCAGGCTCCGGACTTAGTAGCGGGCATGGAAGTCATCGGTAATCTGATGAAGTACAAGAAACGAGGCCGCATTGCTGTCGAAGCCATCGGAGTGAACCGCTGGTTCGTCAACGGCCTGCTCGAACACGGGTTCGAGGTTGTGGTCTGTGACCCGACCAAACTCAACCTGAAAATGTTGGGACGCAAGACTGACCGCCGTGATGCTCTGGAGATTGCTCGGCGGCTGATGCTCGGTGATATCGATCGCAACGCGACGACGTATTATCCCAGCGATGACGAATATGGGAAGCGTAAGGTAATCCGATCCCGGCACAAGTTGACCCAGATGCGGCAAGGTGTGATCAATCAGATCCGATCGATGTTGAACGCGTACAAGATCACGGGTTTGGGTAGTGATTTGACCGCCAAGAAATCAATCAGACAGCTCTGGCGCATGGAGTGGCCGACCGAAGAACTGGCGGTGGTCGGCCAGGTTTGGATAACGACATTGGAGCACCTCGGCGAGGCCATTGCCCATCTCAATAATCAACTGAAAGAAATGGCTCGAGATGTCGAGGTCTCCAGGTTGAGCGACTTGCCAAGTATCGGGCCGGTTTCCGCTACGGCTATTTTTTACGAGTTGGGTGATGTGATTCGCTTCAAGCACTCGCGCTCGGTAGCGAGCTTTAGTGGGGCGGTTCCACGGGTCTACCAATCGGCGGACACGGCGCATCACGGTAAGTTGACCAAGCGCGGCAATCGAGTACTGCGGCACGTTCTGGGAGAATGGGCCGTCCGATTAATGTCCTCCGATGAACGAGTCATACGTTGGGCGAAGCCAAGGCTTCGCCGAAGTCACAAGAACAAAGTGAGAATGGCCCTGGCCAGGCGTTTGGTGATCGGTGTGTACAAGATGCTCCGGACAGGTGAAGCCTTCAGCATGGAACGCTGCCTTGGCATGTAGTTGAAGTAGAGAAGCAAAGAAACAGAGAACGACCGAAAAACAGGTTATCGAGGCCAACGGAAGGTACTGCGTCAGACCCCTGGACTGAAACACTGTCCTACCCCGCGGGTGCAGGCCTTCCCGAAACACCCTCCCGAGCCACTCAAGAAGTGAGCTCGAAAAAGCGGATGGACGACCCGAAAACCTGTCGATCGGACAAACCATCAAGAAATAGGGTTGACTCTTTCTAAAAGGGGGGTTCTCACTTAAACTATGAGCAGTATATTAATGATCTAGACCTTGTGAGCTCACGACCAAAAATCTGCGGCAGTCCATCTCACTGGGAACGGCGCACCAGACGCCAAAGCCCCGACAACTGGTTCATCGAATCGTTTGATCGATCCGACGACTTCGTCAAACGAAACAGGTACGTGGTCCAACTGGAGCCTTCTGCGGAACGCCGTCCGCTGGACCTGTTTCGCGTCGATGAAGGGTTCGGTGAACGCAACGGTCTCAGACGGTATTGCGGTGCCCCTCCGTTCAAAGGTCAGGCCGACGGCCTCGGACAGCAGGCTGCCGGTCGCTCCTGGCGCGGTTGAGGAGGCGCTGCCTGACGGAGGCGGGAATATTTCGAGCTGTCGTCACGAAAGGGCTTCCAGGTACGGCCACATCACCTTCTCGACTCGGCAGATTCTGGCGAAGTGAAGGACCTTGTCCGGGTTGTACTCACTTCTTTGCTTGTAGGGCTTCAGGGATTCCAGAGCCACGTCCATGCCGATCTTGTTGCGGAACTTGAAGCAGTCGGCCAGGGTCTTTTCGGGACCGTAGATCTTGACGGTCACGCCATCCAGCAGATGTTCTTCGCGGCCCGATGTGAGTGCAACCCGGGAGAACTGGTGGACTCGAACCGGAGGATGGTCGAGCGAAAGGGGTCCGGGAGCCCCTCGGCATCGCCACCGATACCACATGAGGGATCTGAGTCGGGATGCGCAGGCTGACCGTAACCAGGTCGAGATTGGCGATCGGAGGCAGTTCCACGAGCCTGTAGACACCCCGACTCACCAGCTCGACAACTCCCCTGTCCCTCGGTGAATAGAGCCGGTAGCGTTTCGTGGTGGAGTTGCTGAATAACGAGTTGAGCGCCGGTGAGCACGCGGTCACTCAGCGGGGTCGCTATCAGGAGGGGTGCGCCGTGGCGGCGGCCATGAACGATCCGGACTAAGGGCTGACCGGACTGTACTTC
>JAOZUP010000493.1 GCA_029938595.1 Thermoanaerobaculales bacterium
CCGTCCCGCTTCCTCCAGGTCGGCCGAACAACGGAGCAATATTGTCAATAAGTGGTGGCGGAACCGGAGGAGGCGCAACCTTCTCACCGGGTTCAGTACACTGTCCTCCGGAGAAATTCATGCCGGATGCGGTCCTCGCCATCGATCAGGGAACCACCGGGAGCACGGCGCTGGTGCTCGCGCGCGACGGCGCGGTGCTCGGCCGGGCCACCGAGGAGTTCACCCAGTATTACCCCGAACCGGGCTGGGTGGAGCACGACCCGGAGGAGATCTGGCGCGTGAGCCTCGGAGTGATGGTGTCCGCGCTCGAGGAAGCATCCCTCGCGCCGCAGCAGCTCCGCGCGATCGGCATAACGAACCAGCGCGAAACGACGCTGGTGTGGGACCGGGCAACCGGCAAACCCATCCACCCCGCGATTGTCTGGCAGAGCCGGCAGACCGCCGACATTTGCCAAGCTGTGCGGGCTGATGGGCTCGAGGCCATGATCACCGAGCGGACCGGCCTCGTGGTCGACCCGTACTTCTCGGGCTCGAAGGTCAAATGGATTCTCGATCGCTACCCCGACGCACGGCCGCGGGCCGAGGCCGGCGAGCTGGTTTTCGGGACCGTCGACACCTGGCTTCTTTACAAGCTCACCGGAGGCGCGGTCCACGCGACCGAGCCCACCAACGCCTCGCGCACCATGCTCTACGATATTCGCTCGCAGCAATGGGATCCGGAGCTGCTGGAGATCTTCGGCGTCCCCACGGCCATGCTGGCCGAGGTCCTGCCGAGCTCAGGCGTTTTCGGCACCACGGTCCCTTCCGGCAAGCTGCCAGGCGGGGTACCGGTGGCGGGCATCGCAGGCGACCAGCAGGCCGCGCTCTACGGCCAGGGCTGCTGGCGGCCGGGGATGGTCAAAAACAGTTACGGCACCGGCTGCTTCGTAGTACTCAACACCGGTTCCGAGCTTCGCCGGAGCGACTGCGGGCTCCTCACGACGGTCTGCTGCGACGCCCACGGCCGCCCGGCCTACGCCATCGAGGGGTCGGTCTTCACCACCGGCGCCGCCATCCAGTGGCTGCGCGACGAGATGGGCCTCATCGGCAGCGCGGTCGAGACCGAGGAGGTGGCCGCCCGGGTGAACGATACGCAGGGGGTGTACGTGGTGCCGGCCTTCGCAGGCCTCGGCGCGCCCTACTGGGACATGCACGCGCGCGGCGCCATCGTCGGGCTGACCCGCGGCAGCGGCCGCGACCAGATCATCCGCGCCACCCTCGACAGCATCGCGTACCAGACCCGGGACGTGGTCGATGCCATGCACTGCGATGGCGGCGAGCCGATGCGCGAGCTGCGTGCCGACGGCGGCGCAGCCGCCAACAACGCCCTCATGCAGTTCCAGTCCGACATCCTTGATCTGCCGGTGGTCCGGCCGCAGCTTCTGGAGACGACCGCCGCCGGCGCCGCCTTCCTCGCCGGTCTCGGCGCGGGGATGTGGCAGACCCCCGAGGAGATCGAGGGTATCTTGGAGGAGGACCGCCGCTTCGTGCCTCTGATGGACGCCGCCGAACGGGAACGCCGGTATGACGGCTGGCGGCGGGCGGTCGAGCGGGTGCGTGAGGACCACAGGGACAGTGGACCATGAAGCACAACGAGGGTTGGACCAAGGCCGCCGACGGGACCCGGCTCTACTGGCAACGCCACACGCCCGACGACAAGGTCCGGGCAGCGCTCCTCTTCGTGCACGGTCTGGCCGAGCACTCAGGCCGCTACGACCACGTGATGCGCTATTTCGCGGAAAAGGGATTCGACTGTTGGGCCCTCGATTATCGAAGTCACGGGAAGAGTCCCGGGCTGCGGGTGCATGTGGATCGCTTCGATGAGTTCCTGCTCGACATCGCCGCCGCCTACCAGCTAGTCCGTGCGGAGCAAGCGACGTTGCCGCTCTATCTGGTCGGCCACTCGCAGGGCGGGCTGCTGATCCTCCGCCACGTTCTCGCCCAACCCGAAGGTATCAACGGCATCATCGTGTCCTCGCCCTTCCTTGGCATGCATCCGACCGCCGCCCCGTCGGCGCCGCTGCACATAGTGGCCAATGTCATTTCGACCTTCAGTCCCAAGCTCATGTTCTCCAAGATTGCGGAGCCGAAATTCCTCAGCCGCGACCCAAAGGTAGCCGAGGCGTACGTTGCAGACCCTCTGGTCAGCGACACCGTATCGGCGCGGTGGTTCACCGAGGTCCTGCGGGCTCAGGCCGACACTCTGGAGCGGGCGCCGAACCTCGCAGTGCCGGCACTTGTGATGCAGTCGGGCGGCGACCGTCTTGCCGACCCGGCAGCAACCCGCGCCTGGGTCGCCGCCGCGCCCGCCGAGATCGTAGAGTACGCGGAGTGGGACGGCTTCTACCACGAGATGTTCAACGAGCCGGAAAAGGAGCAGGTCTTCGAGAAGATGGAGCGGTGGTTGGCGGGGCAGATTAGGAATTAGGAGTTAGGAATTAGGAATTAGGAATGCATCCCATTCACTCCACAGATTTCGGATTTCGGATTTCGGATTTGTCGGCGCGAGGGACGACCACTGGTCGTGGAGCTTGTTGCCCGCGTTTTGGGGGGGAAGTTCGGAATTCGGGAATCGGAAGTTCCCGTTTCAGTTCTTAATTCTTAATTCTCAGTTCTCAATTCTTAATACCCACCCATCAACCCTTACTTGAAATCTCCACCTGGAACCCACAGTCGGCGCGGCGCTGTTGTGGAGGGCCTCGTCGCGAGGGCCACGAAACGCGGTCAGCTGGTGCGCTTTAGCGTGCCAGATGGCCGCGTATCGCGGGCCGCAGCAGAAAGCTGGTGAGAAATGCGGGCTCAGGCCGTCCGGCCGTCCCGACCGAGCGGAGGGAGGAAAACGCGGCCAGAGGTCCGGAATCGGCGCGA
>JAOZUP010000494.1 GCA_029938595.1 Thermoanaerobaculales bacterium
GTGCGCTTTGGGTCCTGGGTGGGCGGCGACATGGACGGCAACCCCAACGTCGGGCCCGACACCATAAGCCACACCCTCGAGCGCCAACGCGAGCTGATCCTCGATCGCTACGTCGCCGAGGTGCGTAATCTCTTCCGCCATCTCAGCCAATCGCGCTCACGGATCACGGTCGACGAGGTCGTGGAGGAGCGCTGCCGCGAGTACCAGCAGCAAATGCCCAAGGTCGCCGCAAGCATCCCCTCGCGCTACGACGACATGCCGTACCGGATCCTGCTCTGGTTCTGTTGGGCACGCCTCGAAGACACGCGGGATGGCGGCCGGCATGCCTACCCCTCAGCCGAGGCTTTCCGCATTGATCTGGAGCTGATCGCCGCCAGCCTGCACCACAACCGCGGCGTGCACGCGGGTCTGACCCGCACCGCCCGGCTGCTGTTCCGGGTCAAGACCTTCGGCTTCCACCTCGCCACCCTGGACGTGCGTCAAGACGCCCTCGTCCACCGGCGAGTTGCCGGTGAGCTGTTGCTGGACCCGGCATTCGTGGACGCCGGTGCGAAAACACGCGCCGCCGCCCTGCGCGGCGCGTTGGAGTCGGTCGAAGTCGTCGAGAAAACTGGGGGGGCCGAAACCGCTCAGACTCTGGGGGTGTTCGCCCGCATTGCCGAGGCCCGGAAGGTCTTCGGACCGGAAGCGATCGGCCCCTACATCATCTCCATGGCGCAGGGGCCCGACGACGCGCTGGCGGTGCTGTACCTGGCCAGGTGCGCGGGGCTCGTCGGCCGCGACGGTGCCGTGCCGCTCGACGTGGCGCCGCTGTTCGAGACCGTTGCCGATCTGGATCACGCCGGAGAGACCCTCACCGCGCTGCTCGCAGATCCCCTCTACCGTGCCCATGTGAAGACACGCGGCGACCGCCAGATAGTCATGCTCGGCTACTCGGATTCGAGCAAGCAATCGGGCCTCACCGCGTCGCGGTGGGCCCTCTACCAGGCCGAGGCCGATCTTCAGGCGACCGCCGACGACGCCGGGGTCGAGCTGACCCTCTTCCACGGCCGCGGCGGCACCGCGGGCCGCGGCGGCAGCAAGCCGCGGGCCGGCATCCTCGCCGAGCCCCCGGGGGTCGTTCGGGGCCGTCTGAGGGTGACCGAGCAGGGTGAGATCATCCACGCGAAGTACGGCCTACGCGGGATCGCACTGAGAACCCTCGAACTCATGACCGGAGCGGTCCTCGAGGCAAGCGCCGTCGGCGCACTGCGCGACGAGCCCCGGCCCGGTTGGCCCGCCGCCATGGAAACCGCCGCGGCCGCCGGCCAGGCGGCCTATCGCGGCCGGGTCGACGACAACCCCGACTTCCACCGCTACTTTCGCCTCGCCACCCCGCTCGACATCATCGAGGGGCTCGAGATCGGGTCCCGGCCCGCCAGCCGCCGCGCCGGCGCCGGGGTCGAGGACCTGCGCGCCATCCCCTGGGTCTTCGCGTGGATGCAAAACCGGCACCTGTTGCCGGGCTGGTTCGGAGTCGGCAGTGGCCTCACGGCAGCGGCCGAGGCCCACGGCGAAGACATCCTGCGGGAGATGGCGCGGGAGTGGCCCTTCTTCGCCAACCTCCTCGCCGATGTCGAGATGGTCCTGGCAAAATCCGACCTCGGCATAGGCGCTCGCTACGCCCGGCTCGCCGGCGCGGCCGGAGAGCGCCTCTTGCCGACGATCGTGGCCGAGTACGAGCTCACCTGCGAGATCATCTGCGGCCTGCTCGAGACCAGCGATGCCCTGGAGCGCGAGCCCGTGCTCCGTCGCTCGATCCGGCTCCGCAATCCCTACGTCGACCCAATCAGCCTCCTCCAGGTGGATCTGCTGGATCGCTGGCGCGCCGGAGGCAGCAAGGACGCCGACCTCGAGCGCGCCCTCCGCTCGACCGTTCGCGGCATCGCGCGGGGGATGCAGAACACGGGATGAATTCGGAATTAGGAATTAGGAATTAGGAATGTCGCTCACCGTCCCAGATGAGTTTTGATTTTTTGTTTTTGGTTCTTGCCCACCCAAGGATTTCAGGTTTTCTATCCATCTGCGGCCCTCGATCTGCTTACCGCGCACCGTATTACCTTGGAATCGAGCGGAACGAACTTTCTATGCCCCTGGCGAGGGTAGACTGAATCCCGCGACTCGAAGTCTGGATTCCAGGTCGCTCTTTTCGACGCATTTCTGGTGGGCCTCGGCGGGGTCGACCACCCGCTCTTTCACCAATCGAATGAGGTCGTCGTTGAGCGAGCACATTCCGAGCTTGGCGCCGGTCTGCATGGCCATCGGAATCTGGTGGCTCTTGCCCTCGCGGATCTGGTTCGCCACCGCCGGCGTCACCACGAGAATCTCGAATGCGGCGACCCGGCCGCTGCCGTCCGCCCGTTTGAGCAGGGTCTGCGCGATCACGCCCTTGAGGGACACCGAGAGCATCATGCGAATCTGATCCTGGCGATCGGCCGGGAACTGGTCGATGACCCGGTCGACCGTGCTTGCGGCCGTCGAGGTGTGAAGGGTCCCGAATACCAGGTGTCCCGTCTCGGCCGTTTCGATCGCCGTTTCGGTGGTTTCCAAATCACGCATCTCGCCCACAAGCACTACATCCGGGTCTTGCCGAAGAGCCGCTCGCAATGCGGCCTTGAAGCCCTCGGTGTGGCGATGAACTTCGCGTTGGTTCACGAGGCATCGTTTGTTTGTGTGTACGAACTCGATCGGATCCTCAATCGTCACGATATGGTCGGTACGGTTTTCGTTGATGTAATCGATCATTGCCGCCAGCGTGGTTGACTTGCCGCTCCCCGTCGGCCCGGTCACCAGCACCAGCCCCTTGTTGAGCAAACACAGATCGGCAAACACCTGGGAAAGTCCGAGTTGCTCGAAGGTCAGCAA
>JAOZUP010000110.1:0-4648 GCA_029938595.1 Thermoanaerobaculales bacterium
GATCCTGACCGAGAGCAACTTCGACAAGCAGATCACGCGCAATGACATCCCGGTGGTGGTAGATTTCTGGGCGCCATGGTGCGGTCCGTGCAAGATGATGGCGCCCGCCTTCGAGCAGGCCGCGGCCGAGCTCGAACCGCGAGTTCGATTGGCCAAGCTGAACACCGAAAACGCGCAGTCTATCGCGGCGCGCTTCAACATCCGTAGCATCCCGACCCTGGCGATCTTCGATCACGGGCGGGAGACGGCGCGTCAGAGCGGCGCCATGAATCGAGAACAGCTGGTGCAGTGGGTGCGGGCCAACACGGGCTGGTGAGAAGTGCGGGTTAGAAGAGGCAACTGATTGATGCAGTACACGGATTACTACGAGGTGATCGGGGTTGGGCGCGACGCGACTCAGGACGAGATCAAAAAGGCCTATCGCAAGCTGGCCCGGAAGTATCACCCCGACGTCAGCAAGGAGCCGGACGCCGCCGAGAAGTTCAAGGAGATTGGCGAGGCGTATGCGGTTCTGAAAGACGCCGAGAAACGAGCCGCCTACGATCAGCTCGGCGCCAACTGGAAGGCCGGCCAGGACTTCAGACCGCCGCCGGACTGGGATCAGGGGTGGGAGTTCAGGGGTGGCGGCCAGGGGTATGACGACGCGTATGGACCCGCCGGCGGTGGCGAGGGCTTTGACGCGAGCCAGTTCAGCGACTTCTTCGAGACCCTGTTCGGGGGCGGCGGAGGGGGTGGTTTCGGTGGCGCGCAAGGTGGTTTTGGTGGCACGCAAGACGTCTACCGCAAACGGCGGGGCGAGGACCACAACGCCAAGATCGTCATCGATCTCGAGGATGCCTATCACGGAGCGTCGCGGGGGATCACGCTGCGCGCGGCGGAGTACGGCGACGACGGACGGGTCACCACCCGCGAGCGCACCCTCAACGTCCAGATTCCAAAGGGCATCCGTCAGGGTCAGCGGATACGGCTGGCTGGACAGGGCGGGCCCGGCATCGGCGGTTCCCCAGCCGGTGATCTCTATCTGGAAGTCGAGTTCAACCCTCACCGGCACTACCGGGTCGAAGGCGCAGATGTCTATCTCGATCTGCCGGTGGCGCCGTGGGAGGCCGCCCTCGGAACCAAGATCAAGGTGCCGACCCCGTCGGGCTCGGTCAATCTCAAGATTCCAAAGGGCTCGGTCCAGGGCCGCACGCTGCGGCTCAAGGGGCGGGGCATCCCATCGAAGAAGACAGGCGATCTCTACGTCGTGCTGCAGATCGCCCTGCCGCCCGCCGACAGCAAGAAGGCAGAGGAGGCCTACGAGGCCATGGAGAAAGAGCTCGACTTCAACCCGCGGGCTGATCTGGGGGTGTAGATGCGATACGACATCATCACCGTGGTGACCGGCACCGTTGTCGATGAAGAACGAGAAATCCCCCTGGCGCAGCTGTGCCGAGCCTGCGGACTATCGGTGGAGGCCGTGGCCGCCCTGGTCGAGGAGGGGATCCTCGAACCTGCGGGCACGCGCCGGGGCCGCTGGCGGTTTCCCGCCGACAGCATCCGCCGGGCGCGCACCGCCGTCCGCCTCCAGCGGGATCTGGAGCTCAACCTGGCCGGTGTGGCGCTCGCCCTCGATCTTCTCGATCGTGTTGAGGAACTGCAAGCACGAGTACGGTCCGTGAAAGGCCGGGGTGACCGCCGCCACTCTCGCCACGGAACCAGGTGAGATATGGACGACATTAATATCCGGTTCACTCAGTCGTGTCTTCCCCGGTTCCGAACCTTTGTGGTGGCGGGCCCTGAAGGACCCGCCTACAGGTCTCGCAGCAACCTATGTAGGCGGGTCCTTCAGGGCCCGCCACCACTCTGCAGGGGGTCAGTCGGCTGCAAACGGAAACACCAATTTAGAGCCCGATGATGGTCGGGGGAAGTGGACAAAAGCTATGAGCATTATGGCGTATTACGTCATCGCCGGACTGGTCTTCGTGTTCTCTTGGGGTGTCAAGCAGAAGCTCCAGTCGACCTACAAGCGCTGGAGTCAGGTCCGCAACGCCACCGACAGACCTGGCGGCGAGATCGCCCGAATCATCCTCGACGCAAATCGGCTGCAATCGGTTCCGGTCGGGGCCGTCCCGGGTAAGCTGACGGACCACTACGACCCACGCAGCAAGCAGCTCAGCCTCGCACGTGACAACTTTGTCGACCCCAGCGTTGCCGCCATGGCGATCGCGGCCCACGAGTGTGGACACGCGCTCCAGGATGCCGACGACTATCGCCCGATGGAGCTGCGAACCTCCCTGGTGCCGGTCGCCAACGCCGGCGCACGATTCGGGCTGCCGGTGGCCATCGTAGGCAGCATCATGGGTTCGGCGATGATGGTGCAGATCGGGATCCTGGGTTATGTCGGATCGATCCTGCTGACGTTCCTGACCCTGCCCGTCGAGTTCAACGCCAGCAAGCGCGCTCTCGCACAGTTAGAAGGACTTGATTTGGTCTCTGCCGACGGTCGTGAGGGCGCCCGGCAGGTGCTTAGGGCCGCGGCCATGACCTACGTAGCGGGGGTGGCATCCTCGGCCGGGTACCTAGTCTATCTGGTCTTCATGTTTGGCGGCTCAATTTTGGGCAAGTCCAAATCGGCACCGCCGAAGCTCTGAACGAGGTCCGGTCCTTTACAGGGAGACACTCTTGATGGACAGCAATCTCAAACTCAAGACACGGTTTTCATTCGTCTACGTCATTATCGCCTTCTTGGCGCTCCTGCTCCTCCAGGAGTACGTCATCGGACCGCTCGTGGCGGGCGAAGAGGAGGTCCCGTACAGCCGTTTTCGCCAAGACCTGGCCCAGGGGCTGATCGACAAGGTCACTGTTGAGCCGGAGAGGATCGTCTATTCGGTGACGGGCCCGGAGGACGACACCGAAAAGGCCGACCCTCGCCTCAAAGCCGTCCGAATCGAGGATCGGGATCTGGTGAGGGATCTCGTCGATGCCGGTGTCGAGTTCCAGGCACACACGCCGTCGAAAAGCGTTTCGGGCCAAGTTTTCGGGTGGATCCTCCCGATCCTGCCCTTCGTCGTGATCTGGTGGTTCCTGATGAAGCGCATGGGCAAGGGCGGTCCCGGGGGCATGATGTCATTCGGCAAGAGCAAGGCCACCGAGATCTCCGGCGAGATGTCCACGGTGACCTTTGCCGATGTGGGCGGCGCGGACGAAGTCGAGGTCGAGCTCAAGGAGATTATCGATTTCCTCAATCATCCCGATCGCTTCGCCAAAATCGGCGCCAAGCTTCCCAAGGGCATTCTGCTCGTCGGCCCACCAGGAACCGGCAAGACCCTGCTCGCCAAGGCCACGGCGGGCGAGGCGGGGGTGCCCTTTTTCTCGATCAGCGGCTCCGAGTTCGTGGAGATGTTTGTCGGCGTCGGCGCGTCGCGGGTTCGCGACCTCTTCGATCAGGCCAAGGCGAAGGCGCCGTGCATCATCTTCATCGACGAGATCGACGCCATCGGCCAATCTCGGTCAGGGGCGATGGCGGTGAAAAGCAACGACGAACGAGAGCAGACGCTCAACCAGCTCCTCTATGAAATGGATGGTTTTGATGCCAACGAGGGTGTCGTGATCATGGCCGCCACCAACCGGCCGGAGGTCCTGGACAAGGCGCTCCTGAGGGCCGGTCGCTTCGACCGCCAGATCGTGGTGCCGCTGCCGACCGAAAAGGGCCGGCTGCAGATCCTCCAGATCCACGCCGCCAAGGTCTCGTTGGCGCAGGACGTGGAGCTGGACAAGCTGGCGCAGATCACCACCGGATTTTCGGGCGCCGACCTCGCCAATCTGGTCAACGAGGCCGCCCTGCTGGCGGTGCGTCGCGGGGCGCAAAAGGTCACCATGATCGATTTCGATCTCGCGATCGAACGGATCGTGGCGGGCCTGCAGCGGGATATGCCACTTGAAGGAGACATTCGAGCGAAGGTCGCCTTCCACGAGGGCGGTCACGCGCTGGTGTCGCACCTTCTGCCCCTCACCGACAAGGTCCACAAGGTGAGCATCATTCCCACATCGAGGGGAGCGCTCGGCTTCACCATGGAGATGCCGGAGGAAGACCGGCACCTGATGAGCAAACCCGCGCTCGAGCAGCGGCTGGCGGTCATGCTGGGGGGCCGCGCGGCCGAGCTCCTGGTATTCAACGAGACCTCGACAGGGGCATCCAACGATCTCGAGCGGGCCACCGACCTGGCACGGCGCATGGTCACCGAGTTCGGGATGTCCGAGGCGCTCGGTCCTGTCCGCTATGCCGGGCCTGCGGGTTCGGGCTACCTGGGCGGCCAGGTCGCGACCCGCAACCTGAGTCCCGACATCGAGAATCTCATCGATGCCGAGATCCGGCGGCTTCTCGACGGCGCCCACGAAACCGCCTTGGAGCTGCTCACAACTCACGAGACGGACCTTCGCGAGATCGCCCGGGTGCTTCAGGAAGAGGAAGTGATCAGTGGTGAGACCGTCTCGGAAATTGTGGCAGAAACCGGTGAGAGCGGGCAGGGGTGATCATCCCCTCTCCTGAACCCGGTCTCATTAGAAACTTCGATTGTCTGGGAGAACGGATTCGTTCCAATGATTTCATCCAATCAATGCAGCCGAGACGGCTGCGCTACAAAACCGACCCTGGAACCTTGTAGCG
>JAOZUP010000110.1:4748-10425 GCA_029938595.1 Thermoanaerobaculales bacterium
TGCAGCCGAGACGGCTGCGCTACAAAACCGACCCTGGAACCTTGTAGCGTAGGCGTCCCGCCTGCACCGCCGCATCTCGTGCGGTGAATCCCCGGTACAATCACCGCAGAAGATGCGGTGAAAATGACATTCATTCGTGAAAACCTCGGGTGGCACCTCGGACTATTCGCGGTCCTGGTTGCCATCTCGCCGGTCGTCACGGCGCAATCGAGCGAAGAGATGGACACGTCTCCGCCAGGGCCGATCGTCACAGATCGCCCGACACAAAGCGCCTCACCTGTGCTCGTGCCCCCTCACACTTTTCAGCTCGAGGCTGGCTACAAGTTTAGCCGCAACGAGGATATCGATGCGCAGGTCCTGCCCGACCTCCTGGCCCGGTACGGGATCAACCAAGCGATCGAGGTTCGACTGGTCGCAGCAGGTTTGAACATCACCAGAAGTGCTGACGGCACGACAACCGGATTCTCCGACATCACCCTCGGCACCAAAATCGCTTTGGCCGATGAGAGCGGTGCGCGTCCACAGATGGCGCTGCTTGTTAGTGCCAGCCTGCCGGTGGGTCATAGCGATTTCACCAGCGAGTACGTGATTCCGGAGATCCTCTTCCTGGGGGCCAACAGCCTGAGCGACCGACTCGGTCTGACCTACAACGTCGGACCGAGCTTTGTCACCGAAAAAACTGACGCCGGATCAGACATGAATATCGACCTGGACTATTCGGTGGCTCTGAGTGGATCGGTCGGCGGGCCGTTCAGCCTCTTCGGTGAGTTCTACGGTGTCTTTGCCATTGGCAGGAGTCAGTTGGATCGACACGGCTTCCAGGCGGGCACAACGATTTTGCTGAGCCCTCTCTTCCAGATCGACTTCCGGGCCGGCATCGGCCAATCCGAAAACGAGAATGGCTGGCTGGTCGGAGCAGGACTCGCCTTTCGGGTGCCGCGTTGAACGTGAGCTTTCTCTATCACCGGGGTTCGTAGCACGGGTGGCGAATGCAATCACTTGTTGAGGCTCTTCCACACCGCCTCGTTGAGGTCTGAACGGCGTTCGGGAGCTGTCCAGGGGTCGTCGATCCAGACCGCGACCTGGTAGGTGACCTTCGGCTCACCTGGGTTCTCCAGGAAAACCTCGGGATCCCGGTCGAGGACTCGCCATTCGAGGTTTTTCGCGGTTTCTTCGAGGGTTTGCCGAACCTGATCGAGATCGGCGGAGGGGGGAACTTCGATCTGGATGCTCAGACGGTACTGCGGGTCGCGCAGGGTGAAGTTGGTGACGATGGATTGAATGAGAGTTGAGTTCGGAATCAGCATGTCCTGGTCATTCAGTGTCCGTGCGGTCGTCGCGCGGGCTCCCATTTGCGTGACCTTGACCATGTCACCCTTGATCTCGATCACGTCGCCAAGCGAGATGGCGTGCTCCACCTGAAGCATGACGCCGGATATGAGGTTTTCGGCGATATTCTTGACCGCAAAGCCCATCCCCAGTGCGAATATTCCTCCGGCGGCGAAGAGGCTCGTCATGTTGACGCCGATGGTGTGGAGCGCAATGCCGACACCGATCACGATCACGATGGTCTGTGCAGCCCTACCATATGTCCGGATGGTGTCGTCGTCTTTGGATCCTTGCTTCTTGAAGACGCGCACCACCCACCGTCGGAGCAATATCGACAACACGACTGTGACGATGACGATGATGGCGGCCGTCATCAGGAGGGCGCCGGTGACCTCCGTACCGCCAATGGAGAACAGATGTGTGTCGAGTGCCGAATTCAGATTCATGAGCGACCCTCCAAACCGAAAAACGAGGAGACCTACTTCTTGGGCTTGGCCTTCTTGGCGGTCGATTTCTTGGAGGTCGTCTTCTTGGCAGTAGTGCGTTTTTTCCCGGCAGCTTTCTTGTCGGCCGCAGCCTTCTTCTTGGCGGCAGCGCGTTTCTTCTCGGCGGCTTTCTTATCGGCCACAGCCTTCTTATCGGCCGTAGCCTTCTTCTTGGCGGCAGCGCGTTTTCTCTCGGCAGCCTTCTTATCAGCCGCGGCCTTCTTTTTTGCAGCAGCGCGTTTTCTCTCGGCGGCTTTCTTATCAGCTGCGGCCTTCCGCTTGGCAGCAGCGTACTTTTTCTCGAGGGCTTTCTTTTCGGCCGCGGTCTTTTTCTTCACAACAGCGACATCTTTTTTTACGGCTTTCTTGGCTCCTTTGACGTCTTTTTTGACGGCTCTCTTGACTTTCTTGGCCGCTATCTCGGCCTTTACCTTTTTGACGTCTTTCTTCACAGCCTTCTTTGCCTTTGCAACCGAACCAGTCGATTTGGCCATCTCGATCCTCCTCATGTGTAATTCGAACCGCAGTGTAACAGCCCAACCCGCGCATACCGTGGATCCGACGTAGGGTGGGCCTTGGCCCACCTTCAGAATTGTTGCAAATACGGCAGCTCTACAACCCCACGCATACCTTGGATCCGGCGTAGGGTGGGCCTTGGCCCACCTTCAGAACCGTTGCAAATTCGGCAGCTCTGAAGGTGGGCTTAAGCCCACCCTACAGCTCACCCTACGATTCTCGCGACAACGCGGGATGAGCTAAGGTAACGACATGGGAATTGTTCGATGAGAATGGCCACGGGCTTTCACACCGCCAGCCTGCGAATTTTGGTGGTCGTAGCGACGATGACGTTGGCTGCGACACCGCTCTTGGGCCAAAGTTCCCCTGCGTGGCCGCTGCCGGTTGTGACACCCACATCGACGCCGACCCCCGAGCCGGCGGACATCGCTCCGGCGCTCACCCCGACTCCGCAGCCTTCAGCGGAGCCCGCACTGCCTGAAGACGGTTCGACTCCGGCCACCAACGAGCCGACGGACGGCCAACCGGCCGGTGCATCGGATGACGAGGTGCCCAAGAAAGACCAGGTGACCAACCCCGGGGACATGGCCTTCACCGACTATGCGCCGTTCGACCTCGACGAGATCGAGCCGGAACCGATCAGGTCAAAGTGGGGGACCTTCGTCGCGGCGACGCGCGGATTGTCCAGATACAACTTGTTCGACGGCAAGGTCAAGTTCCGGCTCGGTGGCAGTTTCATGGTGGACGGCACTGCCGGAAGCGGAGACGCCACCTTCGAGGAATCCTACGGGGCTATCGACTCGGATTTGGGCTTTCGCTTTGGCGTTCTCTACGCGGTCGGCCGCGTCAAGGACTTCAACTTCAGCGTGGGCCTCGACTTTGGTGCAGACCCGGGCATCGATTCCGCCTGGATCGAGGGTGCGACGGGCGGACTCGAGGTCTGGGGTCACTATCTCGGGAAGCTCCGCATCGGGTATGTCGGCGAACCGTTCAGCCTCGAGCGGCAGGGAGGTTTCTACGACACCACCTTTCTGGAACGGTCGCTTCCAGTTCAGGCGATGGCCCCCGGATACAATATCGGCACCATGGTCCACAACTCGCGGAGCGATGGTCGTCTTTCGTGGGCGGCAGGGCTCTTTTCCATAGGCCAGAACAATGAAAAGAACGCGAGCACCTCGCGGTTGTCGTTGACCGGACGAATCACATACCTACCCGTCTACCGTGATGAGGGCCGGAGACTGATCCATGTCGGACTCTCTGTGAGCAGTCGATCGCCGACGGGGAGCGATGTCCGCTACCATGCGCGGCCGGAGGCGAGGTTCGTGGATGATCTGGTGGACACCGGCAGCTTCAGTGCAAGCGGTCAAACCCTGTGGGGCGTGGAAGCTGCGACCGTGAACGGTCCGATGTGGGCTGCGGCCGAGATCATCGGCAGTGACAACAAGGCGCAGTCGGTAGGCGATCCGAATTTCCGGGGTGGATACGTGCAGGTCGGATGGTTTATCACCGGCGAGAGCAGGCCCTATCAAACCAACGGCGGTATCTTCGGCCGCGTGCTGCCGCTCACCAAGTACGGCGGTGGCAACCCGTTCACGAAGAGGAACGGCGGCGCCTGGGAGGTGGCCGGCCGGATCTCCCATCTCGACCTCGATGACGGGCTGATCGAAGGGGGCAAGCTGACCGATTTCAGTGCTGCCCTGAACTGGTACGTCAATGCCGCTGTCCGGGTCAAGCTGAATTACATCTATGCCCGGCCCAGGGACCGGGGCTCGGCCAACATCATTCTTCTGCGGGTCCAGTACAACCCCTGGTAGCGATGGTCAGATAGGCCTCCCCGTTGTACGGCAGCGTCGCGCCGCTGTTATCCTTTGTCGGGTTCCGGCAATCTGCCCCGGACGATCGCCGCGAAATGCAGGAGATCGTCGAGGTGGTTCTCGAGCACGTCCTGCACCACAGAGAGATCGATATCGCCATAGCCGTGGACGAGGAGGTTGCGGAATCCAATCATGTTGCCGAGGGGGGCGGCCTCTGACTCGGTGAGCCACCCGGCGCGGACGAGCAGATCGAAGAGTTCCCGATTGGTTCTCGGTTCGCCCAGCCGTTCGTCGGACACGATATGGGAGGCCACGTCCTGGGCGGCCTGGATGGCGACCTGCAGTGTGTGTTCGACGAACCGCTCCTCGCGGATATCAGTGTCGATCATTTCGGGCCGCGCCAGACGTCGAAGCTCCGCAACGCAGGTCTCGATGAAGGCGAGTTTCTTGGCCAGCAGTTCCGGATCGGTCATTGCGATGCCACCTCACGCCTGCGATACCGGTTCAGGATTGGGAGTAGATCGAAGTACTCGTTGCGGGCACGGACCTCGAAGCGGATCCGCGCCGCACGGTCACGCTCCACGAGCAACCGGCCGTCGCGCAGCACGCGGTGCAGAAGATCGGGCGGCGCGTTGTTGAGAATGACAACCTGTGTTCTTTGACCCAGGACCCGTTCGAGATTGCCTTCGAGTTCGAATCGGAGATCGTTGAGATCACCGGAAGGCGCGGTCCGCAGAAGGATGCCGACATCAACGTCGCTGTCGGATGAGTCCGTGCCCCGCGCGACGCTACCAAAAAGATAGGCAGCGACAAGTCGATTATCTACCGAGGCCAGTTCCTCCGTGGCACATTGCTCGAGTTGCAGCAGGTTCATGAGGCGATTATATCCGGCGCAGCCCGTCGTGAGATATGCATTTCACTTTCTCTCTACCTCTTCTTGCAATTCTTGGGGGATGTTAGCAGCGAATTCGGGGCATATCGTCGTCTTGACGCGATTGACGGTGCGGCACGAGGTATGATCCCGGGCGACGTCAAGAGTTGAGGGACCGGGAGGGCGAATGAGAAACGCCGCGAAAGATATATCCGAGCACCGGCGCCTCGTGGCTTCCGGATTTATGGTACTCCTTTGCCTGGCGGCATCGGTGCCGGGAATTGCGCAGGACTCCGAACAGTCGTCCATACCGACGCCCGCGCCAACACCACAGCCGACGCCGATCCCGGCCTCGGACATACCCGCACGAGCGGCCGCGGACGCCGATACGGCCCGCCAGGCGGTGGCGGACGCTGCGCCCGACGCCCGACTGCAGGACATCCAAGAGAGCTTCCCTGCCGAGCAGGCTCGAATCAAAACGCTGCGCGAGGAATCCACGAAGCAGCTCAAGATGCCGGGACCTGCATCGATGATCAAGGAAACCGAAAAATCGTGGGGGCGCGTGCGAGCTCGCCTCGACCGCTGGCTGGACGACCTTTCGACGCGGTCGAGCGCCCTCGATGCCTCTCTTGAGGATCTGCAGCGCCGGAGTTCGCTGTGGC
>JAOZUP010000111.1 GCA_029938595.1 Thermoanaerobaculales bacterium
CAGCGTCATCGCCATATGCAGCGCCATCAATGCCGAGCTGGAGCTCGGCGTTCCCAGGGTGAGCGAACAAAAAAATGGCTCCCGGGGGAGGAGCCAAGAAGGAGGAGTTTGAAAGAGGTTGATGGTTATTAACCGTCTCACCTTCAAACGTCAGGCCTCTTTTGATGGGCCCGTATCTCTCTATACGCAGAAGAGTGGAAAAAGTTACCGTTTCGAACTAGGAATTAGCAATTAGGAATGCCGCCCAGCCACACGGTGTCAGTCCTTTTCCCGATGGCAGACACTGATTACATCACTGATCACTGATTACTGATTACTGGGCGGCCGGGGTACCATCGGCGTGTGAAGATTCCCTGGTTTGCGGTCGTTGGGTGGTACCACGCGGCATTGCTCGGAGCGCTTGTGTGGGTCGCCGCGTGGCGGCCCGCCTGGGCGCCGGTGATGGTGGCGGCGGCATTGGTGGTTTATCGGTTGGTCGACCGCTCTCGGGCGGCCGAGCCCTGGTCGAGCGCTGTGGTGGCCCTTTCGTCGCTGCTTTTTCTCTTTCTCCGCGGTGGTTGGGAGGTGGCTGCCGGGTGGCTGCTGCTGGCGGCACTTGTCGCAACGGTGGCGCACACCCTTCCGCGGCGTGACGGCGTTCGCCCCGACGCGGCGGACTTCCTTGCCATCGGCGGTTGGGGGGTCGTCTTCGTGCTGGCGCCGCGGCTGGTGGATTTCGAGCACGGCGGCTGGCTTGCGCCCGCGCTGCTGTTGCTGACGGCGCAGCGCCTGGTGCGGTCGGGGGCCGCGGAGGAGAACGGGGCGCCGGCCCCGGGTCCGCCGACTCGCGAGGTGCGCGGCACCCTCAGCCTTGACGGAGTGGTGCTGGGGGGCCACGATGGGTTACCGCGATCGGTGCCCCTCGATTTAGAGCTGCGGGCCGGTGATTCGCTCGCCGTTCTCTGTGATGCGCCCGACGAGGCCGGCATGCTTGCCGCGTTGCTCTCCGGCCGCGCCGCACCGCACGCGGGCGAGATCACGCTGGACGGCTCGCCCCTCGAACCGGACTCTCGGCTGGTCGCTGTGATAGCACCGGGAGAGACTTTCGTCGCCGGTGATCTGGTGACTAACCTTGCGGCCTTTTGCGATCGGCCGCTCGAACGCGGCGCCGTTGCCGGGCTGCGTGAGGCGTGCTCTCTGGACGAGGTGCTCGCGGCACTCGGAGACCGCCCGCTCGACGCCGACGGCGGCCCATTGTTGCCCTATCACCGGCTGCTGGTCCTCGCCGCGCGGGTCATTCCCTCGTCGTATCACGTGGTGGTGGTGGTCGACCCAATGCCGTGGGTCAACGCAGTGCGGGGCGAGCTGTGGCGCGCCGCCGTGGTGCGCGCCTCGGTGGGCCGCACGGCCATCTGGCTGACCCCAGATCGCGACCTCGCCTCCCGGGCGTCGCAAGTGGTCGAGTATCGACAGGGAGCGCTTCGCCGGGCGGAAAGCCCGGCATATTAGGAATTGCGACCCACCCATTCGCCCCAATGATTTCGGTTGGGTGGGTATCAAATCCGAAATCCGAAATCCGCAATTCGTATTTTCCGACTGAGTTAAACTGGGCGTCGTCCGCGGAGGTGCAAATGGGTACGTACCAGGGAGGATCGGCGCCGGCTATGGCGAACCAGGTCTGCGATGGCTTCACCTTGCTGTCCCAGGTCTCTCTCAAGCGGTTGGGCCTGGACCAGATGACGAAGCTCGAGTTCGAGCTCAGCAAGCGTCTTCGAGATACCAGGGGTCAGACCGTGGATCTGAACGACCAGCCGGCGCTGCAGGCCCGAAACCGGCGCATCTCGCGCATCGAGGGTGCGGTTCGCCTACTGAAGCACACCATGCAGCTCCGTCGCCAGGGCCGGATTTAGGTCGGTCCTAAGATGAGTGGTTCTGCTGGATGAGCTGTGCCAAGATCTTGATGCTCTCGTGCTTGCGAAAAGCGGACGCATACCCAGTGGTATGTGGAGCAGTTTCGCAAGCACAAGAGCGCAAGAGATTGGTGCAGATCGCCGGTGAGAATCACTCATCTTAGGCCAGTGTCGATAGTGCACGCGTGGGAATCCCTGCGCGGCGACCCCATGTCCTGGCTGCTCGACGAGTCCCGGCCGAACCTCCACTGGCGAGTCCTGGTGGAGTTCGTGCGGCGTCCGTCCTCGCGCCCGGCGGTCATTCGTGCTCGCGGTGGCGCCGATGCCGCCGAGCCGATCGCTTCGCTCCTCGCCGACCTGAATCCGAATGGGACCTGGGAAACCGACGTCGGGTACTGGAAGCCCTGCTCCGGTCCAGGTTGGCGGATCGTGGCGGCGGTCCAGTGGGGCGCGGACCCGACCGATCCGCGGCTGCAAGCGGCGGCGGAGCAATTTCTCGAAACCGCGGCCGGCGAGGGGGGATTCGCCCGCGGCGGGGGAGGCGATCCGGTGCCATGGCTCACCGCCCGGATGTTGCATGCCCTCGCCGATCTCGGCTGGTGCCGCCATCCGCGCTTTCAGGAGGGGCTGGCGTGGCTGGAGGAAGAGGCGGGCTTTGACGACGCGATTGCGTGCGGGGTGACCGCGGTTGCGCTGCTCGGCGCCCTCTCGGCGTGCCCCGACCAGCGGCGGCCCGCCCTCCGTTCCCGAGCGGTGGATTCCATCCTGCGGTCATTTGTGGAGGGGAGGCGGAGCCTTTCCCGTCTGGGTCACCCTTGCCTCGGACGCACGGACCTGGCCGAGATGCTGTGGGCGCTGGCGAGCGCCGATGTTCCTTTCACCCCGGAGATGGGGCCGGCGCTGGCGCGCCTCCAAAGACGGCAGATCGAGGGTGGGCGGTGGCGGCGCGACGTCCCAGTGCCGGAGTCGCTACCGGTCAGGGTCGATATCGTTGCCGGAAAGCCGTCACAGTGGGTGAGTCTGAGGTGCGTCACCGCACTGATGCGCTACGCCGTCGACGCGAAGCTCCCACGCATGTACCCGGAGAGGCCGAATTAGGAATTAGGAATTAGGAATTAGGAATGCCGCACATCCGGCTTCACCCTTCGGGCTACGCCGTGACAAGCCCACTCGAGAAATTTCGGATTTTCCACCAAATCGTCCGTGTCGGTCATGGGGAGAAGGGGTGGGAAATCCCAACTCTCAACTCTCCGTGCTGTTCGCCGGGAGCAGGGTGATCCGCAGGATTGCACCGACCAGGAGGGCGGCGCCGACCCATTGCCAGGGGCCGAGCACGCTGTCGTTGACGACGTAGTCGAGGAGGACCGCAGTCAACGGCAGGCACAGCTCGCAGATAGTGGCGACGCTGGCTCGCACCCGGGTCAGACCGAAGTAGTAAAGGAAGATGGCGCCCGAGCCGGTGGTCAGCGCTATGATCAGGATCACGATCCAATTGGCGCCGGTGACCGAGGCGAACGGCAGGCCGATGCTTCTGACACCGAGGTAGACGAAGGCCATGGCGGCGGTCATGCCGTAGCGGGCGAAGGTGGCGTCTTTGAAATCGAGGGAGCTCAGCAGCATCTTGCTCAGCACCGTTGCTGCGCCGAACGCGGCGGCGGCGACGATCGCGAGCAGTGCGGCCTTGAGTGAAATGGCGTTTGCCGTCGCGTCCGGTGTCGAGAACCCAAAAGTGAGGAGATATGCACCGGCCAACGCCGCTACGGCGGCTGCCAAAAAGCGAGCGGAGACCCTTTCGCCGAGCAGAATGGCCGCCAGTACCAGGGCGAAGATGGGTTGCAGCTTCTGCAGAAGTACGACGACGCTGAGCTGGTTGAAGTTGACCAGAAAGAGCGCCTTGACGATGGCCATGGTGCCGAGGAAACCGCCGGTGAACGCCACCAGGGCGAGGGCCGACCACCCCTTTGCGGTCATCCGGCGAAGGCGTCGGTAAGCGCTGTAGAGGAAGGGCTGCATGAGGACAAAGGGGATGGCGTGGAGGAGGAAGACCACAAAGGGTACCTGAAGGTTGGCCAGCCGCGGCGTGAGCACGACCCCGTCGAGGCCCCACAGGGCAGCGGAGACACAAATCAGGGCCGCGCCGAGAGTGGCGGAGCGGATCTTCAGAGCTCGACTCCCATTGGTTTGCGGAGAACCAACGCAACAACCATCGTCAGCACGAAGAAGAGGACCATCCACGCCCATTGCCACTCGAAGTCCCAGCCGAGGATGCCCACCGTGGCATCCGGATAGGCGAGGGTGACGGAGTGCACCGGACCGTCGCGGTCCAGCGGCTTCTCGGACGGCCACTCGAGCTGGTCGATGAAGGTCCGGGGCGGCCGCTCCGGAGACAGCCGCTCGATCCGGTCGGTGGCCCGCACGCGTTTTGTGACCTCGGCATTGTCAATTCTGATCAGGAGCTCGTAGTCGCCCGGTTCATCGACGCCGATCCGCCAGCTGATCTGGGCGAGCGAGGGCACCCAGACGGCCGCCGTCTCCGCGTGCAGACCGGCGGGGGTCTCGAGCGAAATCGTGGGTCTCCGGTCAGGCTCCACCGCCTCCTGGTCGAGCTGGACTGTGAGGAGGACGCTGTCACCGGGTTGAAGCCCGCGGAAGCCGTAAAACTGGTGGAGCTGGACCATGACCAGCACCAGCGGCGGCAGGATGAAGATCATCGGTTTGAGCGCCAGGGCCTGGTAGTGGAGCACGTGTCCGAAGATCTCCGTTTGTGCCCGCATGATGGCCCGGAGATCGTCGTTGAAGAGACGGATCTCGAACAACCCGCCGTAGATGCGCCGCTTGACCTCGGCGATGCGATCCTGGTTCGAGGTCTTGCCGAAGACCCAGAGGGCAAACACGCCGACCGGGATCGACCAGATGAGGATGCCGATGAACGACGGCAGTCCCTGGAGCGGGTACTGCAGCCAGTCGAAGACCGGGCGCAGGAGATCGTTGAGGATCGTCATCGATGAAGCGGCAGCTCAGCCTAGGACATGTAACCGAGGCCCTGGAGACGCTTCTTGATCTCCTCCTCGGAGTCGGCGTCCTCGAGCTGGGCGAGCTCCTTCTCGAGCGCGTGGGTGATGAACTCCTCGGGCGACGAGTAGCCGGCGATCTCGGCGTAGCGCTTGATCTTGTCGACCATGCTTGTTTCGAGCTTGACCTTTGTGTATCCGAACATGGTGTTTACTCCCGTTTTCCTTTAACGAACCTGTTCATTTCCACGACCGGGCGGCCTTCCATGTGCGCCGGCGGTCGGAGTCCGAAAAGCGTCAGCGCGGTGGGGGCGAGGTCGATGATCCCGGGATCATCGGCGTCGATCGGGTGGTTGGCAAGGAACACGCCCGGGACCAGCCGCGGATCAACGATGTGGTCTCCGCTCCACGCCTTGGTGTTGTCCTCGAAGACGGACCCCGCCGCGACACCGCTCGCGCAGTCCCACGAGATCCGGTAGCCGTGGTTGTAGCCGATCAGGAGGTCGGGCGCATTGCCCTTGTAGGGGCCGCGATAGAGCTGGTCCGTGTCGAAGGCCTCGTTGATCGCAATCTCGTCCTTTTCCTCGTCCCGGAGTCCGTCGAACTGCGCCTTGAGCTCGGCCTTCAATGCCTCGGCCTCCTCGCCCGGCTCGACGATCCCCTTCTCCTCGCGCCCCTTGATGTTGAGGAAGATCCCGACCAGCCCGACTGCATAGGCCTTGGTTCGCGACCAGTCGACTGACTGCAGCCACTCCTCGGAGCCGTCTACGCCTTCCTTGAGGGCGAGATAGCCGTGCTCGAGGAACCAGGCGTTGAGGTTGACCCCGCGCCGGAAGGATGTGCAGCCGTGGTCCGACATCACCCACAGCACGTCGCCGTCGCCGAGACGTTTCATCAGCTTGCCGACGATCTCGTCGTTACGAAGGTATTGCTCCTCGATGGCGTTGGCATACTCGGGATCGTCGATTCCCGCGGCGGCCGGGTGGCCGTCCTCGGTGTAACGCCAGAACATGTGGTTGATCCGGTCGGAGGCGTCGAAGACGGTTACCAGGACCCCCTTGCGCAATCGGTCGAGCGCGGTGAAGAGCATGACCTCGCGTTCGTCGTCGATGTCGTTGGTCTGGGTCATGAATGTCCGGTCGTCGGTGACCTTCTCGTTCAGCGCCCATGTGTCCTCGGCAAGCCCGAGGGTGGCGTAGGAGCCGAGCTTCTTCTCGAGATAAGAGGAGTAGTAGCTGGGGTGTGAGATGGGCATGACGGGCTTGTCGGGCTCGATATTGATTGGGGAAACGTAGAGCGAGAGGTGCTCGTCCATCTCAGTGATCATCATCCGGCAGATGCCGTTGACCTTCATGCCCAGGATGGCCTTGAAGCTGAGCTTCACCCAGTCCGAGAGCTCGCCCGGCTCGAGGTCCACCGACTCGCCGTTGACCGAGACCAGCGCGCGATTCGCCGCCCGGTCGAGGTCAATCTTCAGCGGTAATGTCATCGGCGGGTTGTCCTTGAAGAACGTATTCTCGGGGCCCTCGATGGTGCCCTCGAAGCTGTCTTTCGACCCGTTTGTGCTGAGCTCGAACCGCAGCCCGCCCTCCTGGAATGTTTCGCCACCCGATCTCGTGGTGAAGAGCAGAAAGGTGCCCTGGGTGCCGAGGAGATCCGGGATGCACATGGCGCCGAGTTGGGCGCCGTAGAACTCGTCCGGGGGAAAGGTGATCGGAACCCGGATGATGGTGCTCCAGATGTTGTGCTCGCCAAGGATGGTCCAGAAGGGTTTCGACTTGCGGAGCAGGCGGATCGAGGGCTTGCCGAGCGGGATCCGCAGCTTGCCGAGCTTGAGCACCCTCGTCACCGAGCCGATCTCGGTCGACGACAGCCGCGGCAGGTAGGTGCGGGGGTCACGGTCCAGAAAATCGAAGATGTTGTGCTTGCCGGGGTTGGTTCCGGTGGTGAACGACGACCAGGCGACGGGCGTAATCGAGGGAAAGGTCGAGCGCAGCCGGCTGTAGCCGCCGCTCTCGGCCAGGGCCGAGAAGTTGGGAAGTCGGCCGTCGGCCATGAGACGTTCGGTGATTCGCGGTTCCTGGCCGTCGAAGCCGATCACGATCAGGCGCTTGATCAGCGGCTTGTTCCTGGTGCGCCGGCGGATCGCGCGCCACGCCATGCGAAACGGCCAGATCAGCAGCGACACGCCGGCCAAGATCATTGTGACGAATATGACGGCAAACGAACCGAGCACGGCAAAGCCGGCACCAGGCCCGATGTAGGCATCGGCTGCCGGCGGAAATGCGAATGCGGTGACTACGGTGATCGCCGCCACGGCCAACCGGATCCACCGCGTCCTGGATAGAATGAACCTGTCTGCCAAATGGACTCCCGTGATATCGAAAAAAACTGTGAGCCTCCACCCCGAAATGAAGCTCCTGGCCGCGGCATTGTAGTATACCCACGATGCAGGGAACTCCTAATCAACCCAACGGGGTTAGCTGTGATTCCCTTGCAGAGATCACGGGGAGAACAAAGATGACGTCAATGCTGTGGAATCTAGCGCAGAACATGAAATACGGAAAGCCGGTAGTGATCGTATCCGGGCTGCCGCGCTCCGGCACCTCGATGGCGATGAAGATGCTCGAGGCCGGAGGGATGGAGCTGGTGGTGGACAACATCCGCACCGCTGACGAGGACAATCCAAAGGGCTACTACGAGGACGAGCGGGTCAAGGATCTTGCCGAGACGGAGGACAAGCCCTGGCTCCGCGAGGCTCGCGGCAAGGTCATCAAGGTGGTGTCCTCTCTTCTCAACCACCTGCCGGACGACAACCGGTACAAGGTTGTCTTCATGCGGCGCAACCTGTACGAGGTCCTCGCGTCGCAGACCAAGATGCTCGTTCGTCGTGACGAGTCGTCGCACACCGAGGACGAGGAGCTGCTCGAGATGTACAAGGCCCATCTCGGCAAGGTCGAGTTCCAGATTCGATTTCGGCCCAACTTCGAGGCGACCTACTTTGACTTCGCCGCCGTGGTGCAGAACCCCGCCGCCGAGGCGGAGCGTATGGCGGGCTTTGTCGGCGGAGGTCTCGATGTGAAGCGCATGGCCGGGGCCGTGGACGGCTCGTTGTACCGCAACCGCCGAACCATGGACGGCACGGTCGCAGAGTAGGGATCCCTCGATGAGGTCTTCGCGAGGTTGGAGTTGGTTGGTCGTCTCGGCAGTCGTACTGGCGGCCGCCGCTGCGCTCGTGGGCAGTGCGGACCAGGGCCAGGAGAGTGAGCCTGCCGCCGTATCGGTCATCCCCATCGACTCGCGGCTGGGGTACAACCTGGAGTACCTCGGTATTACCTGCGGCCACATGACCCTCGAAAGCCGGCTCGAGGATTACCGGGGAAAGCCCGCGTACCACATGATCATGACCGCCCGAAATAGCAGTTTCTTCAACAAGATTTACAAGATCGACGGGCGCATCGATTCATGGGTGGATGTCGAGACCATGAGCACCTTGGCGTACCTCAGCGATATAACTGAAAAGGGCAAGAGGAAGATCAAGCGGTACCACATCGATCGCGAGGCCGGAGTGGTCCGAGCCAACAAGCACGGAGAGAAGAAGACCGTTCCCTACGACGGCGGTCCGGCGCTCGACCCCCTCGCCTTCGTCTTCCGTGGCCGAGTCCTCGCCGGGAAACCGGGAACGACATTTACTCAGCCCATTTTCACCGACCGTGGCCCCGTCGAGACAATTTCAGAGGTTGGCAAACTCAAGCGATTCAATACTGTCGATGGCGAGCGCGAGCTGCTGCCGGTTCAGCCCATGCCAGCCGATAAAGTGCTGTTCTCGCTGAAGGACGAGGTCGTCTATTGGATCGATCCCGGCCCCGGACGGAAGCTGTACCGGCTCGCATTCAAGTTTGGATGGGGCCGCCTGCTGTGCGAGCTGACTGGACCGGCGGAAGAGTCGGCCGATCGACGAGGCATCGAGGACGACGGCGAATGACCGAGCAGCAGCCGAAGAAGCTGCCCGAGCGACCGGCCGACCCGGTGAAGACCAGGTAGGATTCGCACCGACTGCCGGGAGGGCAGGGGAAACGTTTGAACGTTAAACGTTCAACGTTCAAACGTTCAACTTCACTCCACGTCGAGAAAGTCGAGAACCACAGCCCGGAAGGCTTCGGTCTCTTCGGCCTGTGCGAAGTGGCCGCTCAACGGGAAGACTACGAACTTGGCGTCTGCGATGCCATCCGCCAACTCGCGGACCTTCTCAGGTGTCATAGTGTCGTGCGCGCCGGCAATCACCAGACTGTGCGCTGTGATCAAAGACAGCCGGTCCCGGAAGTCAAATGACGGGCTCTCACGGTTGGCGTAGTCGGCATGTGGCCAGCTGAACTCCGCTCCTCCGAAAATGCGTTCGAACATGGCAGCCGCGTTCTCCGGGTCACCCGTCGCCATCGGGAACCACTCGTCGATCCACAACGAGCGCATCATCGCCGTTCGTTCGTCATCGGTGAGCTCGGGATTTCGGACGTCCTGCATGAACTGTGCGTACTTCCCCATCAACTCGGGGTACTGCGCCATCATCTCGGCGGCATCCTCCTCTGAGAAGCTGGCTGCACCGTGGACGAAGATGGCGTTGTCGATGGTGCTCGGGTTCTCGGCGGCGAGCAGGATCAGGTTCATCGCGCCGTTGGACCAGCCGATGGCGTTGACAGAGTCGAGACCGAGGTGTTCCCGTAGTGCCTGGAAGTCGGCGCGCACCGCCGCCATTCCCATGTCGGCGTCCTCGACGACCGGCGACGACTCACCCATGCCCCGGGGGTCGAAGTAGACCATCCTTAGATCATTTTCGAGCGGTTCGTAGAGCGCGCGCAGACCCTCCAGGGAAAGACCCCAGGACTGTGGCAACACCATCAGGACCGGCCCCTGCCCGTGCACCTCGTAGTGGATATCGAATCCGTTGAGGTTCGCGGTGAACGAGCCGTTTTCGAGCCCGCCCGCTGGAGGCTCCTCCGTCGGCGGCGGTGGTGCGGGCGCGCACGCGATGAGAGAGACCGATGCGACAAGAGCGACAAGACAAGCCACGATCTTCATGACACACCTCCGGCGACATTGTAGTTCGAATTCGGAATTCGGAATGCCGCCCGCCCACCCCATCAGCGCACGGTCCGCCGATCGAATGCTCCGAGAGGGTGGGTGGAAAATCCGAAATCCGAAATGGGTGGGCTACAGCCATTGGTCGAGCCAGTCGGCCTGTTCCATACGGGCAAGGATTCGCGCGACGCTTCGGTTGTAGCCGCGACTCGAAACTCCCGGGTGCCAGGCCGCGGGGCGGGGGAGGGAGGCTGCGAGTCGCGCGGCTTGCTCTCGATCGAGCTCACCCGGCGGAATGCCGAAGTAGCGCCGGGAGGCGGCCTCCGCACCGTAGACGTCAGGCCCAAACTGGACCACGTTGAGATAGAGCTCGAGGATTCGGCGCTTGGAGAGGTCGCGTTCGAGCTGCCTGGTGAGGATCAGCTCC
>JAOZUP010000112.1 GCA_029938595.1 Thermoanaerobaculales bacterium
ATTTCGGATTTCGGATTTCGGATTTCGGATTTGCCGTCCCCAAGCTTGCATCACCTACCGGGAATCCACGGTCGGCGTGGCGATGTTGTGGAGGGCCTCGTCGCGAGGGCTTAGCGCTATCCCTATCGATTGAGTTGAGTAGCTTCGATGTTCGATACCGATAGCGATTGCGATAGCGATAGCGAAGGGAAAGCCATGCGCCTCCGCCGCACGCTGGCCGTTTCCAGAGGTGTTTCCGAAAATTCGAAATTCGAAATTCGAAATTTTGAGGGTGGTTTGGTGTGAATTCCTAATTCCTAATTCCGAATTCCGAATTCCGAATTCTGCATTGGTATCCTCTTTTCATGAGCAAAGCCGTTTGGGGTGCTGACCCCGAGTTCTTCGGGCCGCGGCATGCGCACCGCGAGGGCCGCATCACCCGCCGTCTCCGAAAGGCGGCGCCGGTTGCAGGTCTCCATCTCGAGTGTGCCGCCGGGGTGGGCTCGCTCGCACTGGCGCTGGCCCGCGAGGGGCGCACGGTTGTGGCGGCCGATCTCTCACTGCGATCGCTCGAGGTTCTCGGCCGCCGCTCTGAAGCCTCCGGTCTTGGCTCCACAGTGCTGCCGGTAGTCGCCGACATCACCCATCTTCCTTTTCCCGACCAGGTCTTTTCGAGCGCCACCTCGGCCGAGACCCTCGAGCACATCCCCGAGCACACCGAGGCCGTGAGCGAGCTCGCGCGGGTCCTCGCACCGGGAGGATGGCTCGTGGGCACGGTGCCGGCCGGTCCCTCGCAGTGGTCGGAGTGGGACGACTGGGCCGGCCATCTGCGGCGGTACTCGGCCGCCGGAATGAAGGAGATCCTGGTCGAGGCAGGTCTCGAGCCGGAGGTTACGGTGTGGGGTTGGCCGACGCTTCGGCTCTATGACGATCTCTTCCTCAAGCGGATCAACAGACGCCGGCTGCGCCTCGATGGTACGGTCGGCGACGATCAGGCGCTGAGCCGTGTATCCGGACTCGGTCAGCGGCGGTGGCTGGTATCGGCCGTGCGGTCGATCTTCGGCCTCGACCAACTCTTCGACGGCCTCCCCTGGGGGGTCGGTCTTCTGTTCGCGGGCCGAAAAAACAGAGAATAGCTTTGTTAACCGTCACAGCGGTTCTGCGGCGATCACCCGCAGCCGCAGACCGCGGCGCCTAATCCGCTCCGCCTCGCCCGCCACATCCGGCTCGGTTATCTCCACGACGTCAAATCTTCCATCGCGGTGAAGGAGCACTGCTCCAGGTTTACCGACGCCGGTTGAGGGCCAATCCGTCATCTCTTCGACGAGGACCCGTTCCTCGGCCAGAACCCAGTCGAAGAGCGCGGATGCGTCCACCAAACCATAGGGATCGTCGGGGCGGGTGAAGGGGAGCTTGGCCAGCCCCTGTGGGGAACGCAGAATGTCGAGCAGGGAAAGCTCCTGTTCCACGCGGACCACGACGATCGGCACCCCCGGCGCCACCACCCACAGCACCTCCCGAGCCTCGTTCACCAAGCGCTCGTGCACGGCGGATATTCGACGGTAGTCCGTAAGGTCGGCGCGGACCGTCAGCCATCCGGCCACGACCACCACCGCCACCACTGCCACGGCTCCAAGCCGCACCGCCAGGAGACGGCCCAGGCGCTCATCCTGTTGCGAGAACCACAACCCGATCAGCAACAGGAACCCCGCGTACGGAAGAGCCGTGTACCTCTGAGGAAGATAGGGCACCATGAGGGTCGGTAGAACCGGCAGGATCAGCACCGCTATCGCCACCAGGGCCGGCCATCTGCGTCCGCGCCAGCAGGCGGTCACCAGGCCACCGACCAAACCCAACGCGACGACCCCGAGCCATGTGAAAGGCATCTCGAGCGGCACCAGCTGCTCCAGGTGAAAGAAGACCGCCAGCTGATGGGGCACCTTGGCGAGGGGCTCGAGAGTCCACAAATAGTAGCTCTTTCCGCCAGGTGGAAAGAGAACGAAGTAGATCCCGGTATAGAGGGCCGCCGCAACCGCGAACGGCACCGCCGTCCGCAGAGCCCGACCGAAAGACCGGCGGTGCTGGCCAATTTCAAGCGCCACCACCAGTACCGGGATCATCACCCACGATTCCTTGGCTGCGGCGGCAAACACGGTAGCTCCGATAACCCCGGCCACTCGCGCCTTGCCCCACGACTCGTCGGGCCGTGGCCATATCACGATCAGGGCCAGCCAAGCGGCGGCTAGCAGCGTCTGGAACCGATAGGCAACGACGAATGCCGGCTCGTCGGTGAATGGCGATGTGACCCATATCAGGGCGACGAGCAGGCTGACCCACCGGCCGAGACCGAGTCGTCGAGCAGCCGCCGCCAACAGAATCGCGACTGCGCCGTGGAGCACGAGGTTGGTGGCGTGGAACCCGGATGGGTTCCAGCGCCAGATCAGACGGTCGATGACCAGGGTCCAGGTGCTTGCGGGACGAAGAAAGGTGTCCACATCGGCGAACAGACGGAGCGGACGGTGTGTTGCTTCGTGGGCGTGTTGCACCCACTGATAGCTGTCGCCCATGAGTTCGAGCCCGACGGCCGGGTGGTAGAGGGCGGTGACGGTCGCAGCGATGACGAGCCCGCTCACGAGAAACCACCGGAGCTCGCCTGCCCGAGCCGCCTTCATTTCGGTCTCACCCATCACTGTATTCTACTCACCTCGACCCGATGGAGAGTCACCGGCGAACGAATGGCCACGCCATCCGCAGGCAGTGTGGCTTCACCTCCAAGGGAGAGCCGCGAGCGAGTTCGGCGCCAATCGCCTTCCGGGATGCCCAGTTCGCCCACCCACTGCGTCACCGCCGCCGAATCCGGATCTTCGAGCATCCAGGGGTCCTGCGCATCCGCCGTCATCAGCAACCACCGTTCGACGGCGGCTGTCGGAGGCGCGCCGGCGCGACGGGCCGAGTGAACGAGCGACGTGAGATCAACAACATGGCGCGATGCCAGATAAGGCAGCCCGAGGCGAAGCTCGGCATCGACTCCGATCGTCACCAGCGTTCCGCCATCCGGGACCGTCCGCTGAACGTGGTCCGCAACCATCATGACCCGGCTCAGATGCGGCTGGGTTTCGAGGAGCGCCGAACCGAGACCGTTCACTACCAACATCGAGACCGCGACCACAACCAATGCCGCCAGCGCGACCCTCCGCCGGATCGACGATGCACCGACCGCAACCAGGACCACGAAGAGAGGCGCCGCTGCGACCACGTGTTCGGTGTTTCCAGAGTCCCAGACCAGCCACAGCGGCACCAGCACCGCGATGCCGGCCAGCGCTGTCCGGCCGACCCGTGAACCGTCACGGAGAACCACGACAATGCCCCATATGAGGAGCGCACCGAGGATGGCCGAGGCGATCGCACCAAGCATGTCGAATGTCCACATCACCCACGGCGGGTAGACCGGCAGCCCACGGTAGCTCTGCCAGATCACCAGCCCGTGCAGCGCCCGCAAGGCGCCGATCGGATCCGGCGCCGACAGCCAGCGTCCGAGTCCCGGACCGGCAAAGATCTCCAGCACACCGGCCAGGCCATCGACCTTTCTGACGCCGGCAAGAAGGCCCACCACGATCGCCCCGGGTACGACGACGCCTCCGAGGATTGCGGCCATCAACACCCGCGGCCGCCCCCGGAGCAACCACGCACCCGGCAAAACCAAGAGCCCCAGGACCGAGTGCCCGAGCCATGGCGCCGCAAACCCAACCGCCTCCTTGCGCCACGAGCCGTGACGGTCCGCCACGGCAGCCAACCACACCACCACACCCGCCGCCGCAAAGGTGTAGACCTCCATTCGGGTTGCGTATTTCCACACACCACCCGCCAGGATCAGCGTTACCGCAGCCATCAGTGCCGAGTCATCGCCCACCTCGTGCCGGCGAAGGACCAGGTAGGTCCCCGCCGCGGCCGCCGCGGCCGCCGCCGCGCTGACCGCAGCGCCCATGTCGAGGACAAACACCGATCCGGTCACCAGACGGACCAACCACGAAAGACCGGCCACCATCGGGTTGTAGAGCAGATGGTGGGGGTGGATGAAGGTCGGTTCCAGCGCACCGACATCGAGCCAGCGCTGGACGGCGATCGCGAACACCGTGTCATCGCCGCCGAAATGGCGGGTGCGGGTAGCGGTGTAGAGGAGGAACGCACACACCGCGAGGACCAGCGCCTTGAGCCGGTCCTGCCGCTCGTACGACACGTTCCACCGCCTCCCACCCGCATATCTGCTGCGACCGGCGTGCAGGGCGTTCATCCCATCCATTGTCTCAGAGGATTGAGATCCTGGCCCACACATCTCACCACGTCGCTGCTGCGGCCCGCGAGATGCAACGATCTGCGGACTAGCGGCCCAGAACCTCCGTTATGAACCGCTCGTCGGCGACGGCGACATCGCCCATCGCTGACTTCACCTCGCCGGAGAACATCTTCGACATCATTCCAATGTTCATTTTTGACACCCGGACCGAGCCGTCGTCGAGTTCGTAGACCGACCACGAGCACGGCATGATGGCCGACATCTGCGGTGAGTCCGTCAGGACCCGTTTGGCAAGACCCGGGTTACAGACGAAGTAGACCCTAATCTGCTTGACACCGTCCGGTGCCATACCCTTGGCCTCGAGCTTGGCATACATGTCGAGGGTGTCATGAGGGAAGCTCCACCCCTCGAGAGCCGGGACGGCCTTTTCGATGGCGGCGCAGGTTTCCTCGAAGTTCCTCGCGCTGCGCTCGGGCACCACCATCCTTTTCCGCATCATCCCGACCACGAGCAACGCGGTGAGAACCACCCCGGTGAAAACTCCTAGAATCAGTGCAACAGGTACCGGCACCGTCGTCTCCTCCTCAGGCGTTTTGAACGTCTACTCAACTACTTAACCATTATAGCATTTCCTTAATAAGTAGGCAAGAGATTCACTTGGATCGCCTGTTCAACGATCGCGAAAGCGGTGCAGCAGCTCGTCGCGCTGTTCTTCAGGCAGATACGTGGAACCCACACGCAGGGTGAGCCCGGAGACTTCGTCGATGTGGTCCGAAAGAAACTCGAGGTCGCTCTTCAAATACGCCTTCGCGCCTTCCGCCCGCTTCTCGTTGCCGACAGCCCGAAGCTGCCGGCTCAGCTCCTCGATGTAGCGCTGGGAATTTAGAGCACACCCAGCCGCTTGCCGACGGTCTCGAAGGCCGCCACCGCACGGTCGAGGTGCTCGCGCTCGTGGGCGGCCGAGATCTGGACCCGGATCCTCGCCTCGCCCTTCGGTACCACCGGGAAGGAAAATCCGATGACGTAGATGCCCTCTTCGAGCATCGAGTCGGCAACATCGTTGGCGAGCTTGGCGTCATACAGCATCACCGGCACAATTGCGGTCTCTCCCTCGAGCACGTCGTAGCCGACCTTCGAAAGCCTTTCGCGGAAGTAGCGAGTGTTGTCCATCAGCTTGTCACGCAGCGCCGTGGTCTCTGACAGCATTTCGAAGACCGCGATGCCGGCCGCCGCCAGCGACGGAGTCAAGGTGTTGGAAAAGAGATAGGGCCGGGAGCGCTGGCGCAGGAGGTCGATGATCTCCTGGCGACCGGTGGTGTAACCGCCGGAGGCGCCGCCGAGGGCTTTGCCGAGGGTCGAGGTGATGATGTCCACCCTGCCCTGCACGCCGCAGTGCTCCGGGGTACCGCGCCCGGTCGCGCCAATGTAGCCGGTGGCGTGGGAGTCGTCGACCATCACCATCGCGTTGTAGCGTTCGGCCAGGTCGCAGATCGCATCCAGCTTGACCAGGTAGCCGTCCATCGAGAACACCCCATCGCTGGCGATCAAACGTCGGCGATGGCCTTGGGTCCTCTCCAGGATCTCCTCGAGCTCGCCCATATCCGAGTTCGCGTAGCGGAAACGCTCGGCCTTGCACAGCCGCACGCCGTCGATGATCGAAGCATGGTTGAGCTGGTCGGAGATGATCGCGTCCTCGGCGCCGAGAATGGTCTCGAAGAGACCCGCATTGGCATCGAAGCACGACGAGTAGAGAATCGTGTCGTCGGTGTCGTTGAACCGGCTGATCACGCCCTCGAGTTGCTTGTGGAGGTCCTGGGTGCCGCAAATGAACCGAACCGAAGCCATGCCGAAGCCGCGCTCTTCGAGGGCCCTCTTGGCCCGGGCGATGATCTCCGGGTTGTCGGCGAGGCCGAGGTAGTTGTTGGCGCAAAAATTTATCACCTCGCCCTGCGGAACCTTGATGGCAGCACTCTGGGGCGAGGAGATGATGCGCTCCTCCTTGAAGGTTCCGGCTTCGCGGATACTGTCGAGTTCCTCCCGGAACCCATCTCTGAAGGTGTCGAACATCGCTGGACCTCCCCGGGAGTATTCGTCTCGGGTCGCCGAAAGAGCCGCCTGACGAGCTTATTCGGGCCCGTTAGCTGGTCTGAAAACTGGCGATTGCCTCGCCCTCATCTTCATAGACCTCGAGCAGCGGCAGGAGCTGGGTCAGCTTCAGGGTTCGCTCGACCTGGGGCGCCGGGCGGAGCAACTTGACCGAGGCGCCAAAGCGTCCCGCCAGCTTCCATGAGGAAACCACCTCACCGATGCCCGAGCTGTCGATAATGTTGACCTTCCGCAGGTTGAGCAGGATCTTCTTCCAATCCTCCGCAACCAGCTCGTTCATCACGTCGCGAAGGAGCTCGTCGCCGACCCCCATCACGAGCCGACCCTCGAGATCGACGATGATGACATCTTCCACGTGCCGTACATCGACTTTCATCGCGGCCATGATAGCACCCACCGGTTCAGATGCCGGATGCCGGATGCCGGATGCCGGATGCCGGATGCCGGATGCCGGATGCAGCGAGATCGTGAATCTACATCTTCATGATGTCAAGCTGCAGATGAGTCGATCTGGTATCTGGTATCTGGTATCCGGTATCTGGTATCTGGTATCCGAGCCGGTGCGCTACTGCGTCTCGATTGGGTTGAGGCCGGACTCGTCGGCCCGTTGTACCTGGTTGCGCCCGTCCCCCTTCGCCTTATACAGCGCGTTGTCGGCCGCCTGCATGAGCTCGACCTGTTCGGCCGCATCATCCGGGAAACACGCGACTCCACCACTGATGGTGACGCGCCCCAGCGGTTGGGTCTCACCGCCTTCGAACGGGTACTCCTCGATCCGCTTGCGAATCGTACCGGCCACGGTCAACGCCTGGGCACTGTTCCGATTCGGCATCACGAGCAGGAACTCTTCGCCCCCGAACCGCCCGAAGACGTCATCGGCGCGCACCGTCTCCTTGACCAATTGCGCCAGTTGCGTGAGCAGCCGGTCGCCGGCGAGATGACCGTTGGTGTCGTTGTAGACCTTGAAGTTGTCGAGATCGAACATGAAAATCGAGGTCTTGACTCCAGTTTGCCGGGCCTCGTGGAGGGCCAGGCCCAAGCGGCGCAAGAGCGCTCCCTTGTTGAAAATCCTGGTCAGCTTGTCGACCTCCGCCTCGACCTCTTTATCTCGGTAGGCCTGTACGTTCTTCCACGTCAACGCGCCAACGCGAGCGATCATCTCGAGCACGTCTCGTTCACTGTCGTGGTGGCGATCGGGGCGGGAGATGGCCAGAACACCAAGAGTTTCTCCGCCGGCCACCATCGGCGCGATGATGTCGTACTTGGGTTCGACTGTGACCTGGGAGCGCTGGTAAATGGCGACTTGGTCCTCTTCGAAATCCCTGCGCACCATCACCTGCTGCCGCTCGGCCACCATTCCCGCCTGTCCCTCGCCAAACTGAAATTCCATGCCCTTTCGCAGGGAACCCCTGGTCGAATGGAGGGCAACCACCGAAAGCCGCGGGAGCTCCTCTGGTTTGCTACTGCCGCTGCCGCTGGGCGAGCCGCGCCGGACGAGCACCGTCGCCACCTCGGGTCCGAAGATTTCGACCACCGCCCTGAGCAGAGCGTGCGGGATCATCCGCACCTGCCGCTCGGCGTGCATCTCTCCGAGCAAACGGGCAAAGATGCGGAAGAAGTCGACTAAAAAGTGCAAGTCTTGCTCGAGTCGCCGGAATCTCCGGGTCGAGGCCTCTTTGTCCTCCCGAGCCACAATCTCCACTTCTCGCCGGGCCGCGCGAGCCCGGCGCAGAGCCATCAACAGAACCACTACGATGACAACCAATACCGGCACCAAGAGGGTCGCCAGAATGGCAGGTAGTGGCCACTGCATGAGGTCCGTCAAACCGTCTCCCCTGTTTCTTCCCCTGCCACATCGCCTGGCAGCACTTATGGGAATACATTGTCCTTTTTATTGTACATCGAATGTCGCCGTCGAAGGCGGGATGCGCAGGAGCAAGGCACGAGATCCACTCGGCGGCGGTAGTGAATCGTCGACGATCCCGGTAACGGCGTTATCTGATACGAGCCACAGCGCTCCATCTTCGGTAACGGCAATCCCTTCGACGTTGTTGCTCCAACCTTCCTTTTCGAGTGCCCGCAGGAGCACCGTCAGGTCGAGCATCACCCGAGCTGCACCGGTAGTGAGATCAACGGCCACAACCTCATATCGCTCTCCCGGATATTGGGTCTTCAGCGCGATCATCCGTTCACCCCACCAGGCCAGCCCGGTTAACCTCCAGGTACAGTCCGGAAGCTCGATATCCAGGGGGTCGCGGTCAGCCGTCAAGCGCCCCCCCTGCCGGCGGAGACGGTAGATCCGCGAAACGCAGCCCCCGGCATCGGTCTCGCTGCGTTCGAGAAGCAAATACACCCAGGTGCTGTTACGGCCGACCTCGATGCCCTCGAAGCCGATCTTGCCACCCTCGACGTCAACTCCATCGAGGGGAAGCTCCCGGGCGACAAGCGGCTCACGCTCGCGGCCCGCGGCCTCCCGGTCATCCTCCCCGATCGTCACCTCGTACACCGCCGCATGGGCCTCGTCGCACAGAAGCACGCCGCCATCGACCGCGGCAATCCCTTCGAGTTCCGAGCGCCTCGGCACCTCGAGCCGTAGGATCCTCGCCCGCGGCTCGGCCTCCGGGTCGATGAGCAGGAGACGGGCGTATTTTTCTGACGGTACGTAGAGCTCGTGCTCCGACGCAGCGAGGCCCGACGCCTCGAGCGCAAAATCCTGGCCAAACGACGGATCGTCCGACCGCCAGCGAATCACCTCGGCCCGGGCCACGTCCCATGGCGGGGGCTCGTTTCCCGGAACAGCCGCAGACCTGCAGCCGGATCCGAAGATCAGGGCCGTCAGCAGACAGAAGACGCCCGGCGTCCATCGCGTGATCAGACGATGCACCGCCTCCGTCATGTGGAATTTTTCCCGACGTCTCGACGCTCCGGAAACAACGCCAAAAGGCCTTCAATCGAGGCGCTCCCAATGCCGCGCTCGGTCACCAATCCAGTGATCAGCCGCGCCGGCGTCACGTCGAAAGCAAAGTTCCCTGCGGGACAGCCCGGCGGGGCGATCTCGACAGCAGTCAGCATCCCATCACTCGTCCGACCATGCACCAGGGTCAGTTCCTCCGGTGGACGCTCCTCGATCGGGATCTCGGCAATACCGTCACCGACCTCCCAATCGATGGTCGGGGACGGCAGTGCAACGTAGAAGGGCACGCCGTTGTCGTGGGCCGCGAGTGCCTTGAGATAGGTACCGATCTTGTTCGCCACATCGCCGCGGGCGGTCGTGCGGTCGGTTCCCACCAGACACAAGTCGACCTTACCGTGCTGCATGAGGTGGCCACCGGCATTGTCCGCAATCAGGGTATGGGGAACCCCATGGGCCGCAAGCTCGAACGCCGTGAGTGCCGCTCCCTGGTTGCGCGGACGTGTCTCGTCCACCCACACGTGAATTTCCATTCCCGCGTCGTGGGCCATGTAGACCGGCGCCAGGGCCGTCCCCCAGTCGACGGTGGCCAACCAACCCGCGTTGCAGTGGGTCAACACGTTGAGAGGGCGGCTTCCGATGTGCTCCGCCAAATCCTCGAGGAGAGTGAGCCCGTACTCGCCGAGTCTCCGGCACAATTCGACATCATCATCACAGATTCGCGCCGCCATGGCCCAGGCGGTATCCGCCCGCTCGGAGGCCGGCAGTTTGCCGACCGCCGCGACCATTTCGCGGAGCGCCCACGCAAGATTGGACGCCGTCGGCCGGGTCGCGGCCAGCGCTTCAACAGCCTCGTCCAACCCGTCATCCGAGGGGTCATCGCGAAGGCCCAGCGCCACTCCGTAGGCGGCAGTGGCCCCGATGAGCGGCGCCCCTCGTACCCGCATGGAGCGAATCGCCTCCGCCACAGCCTCCAGATTCTCCAACCTCCGAACCTCGAAGACATGGGGCAGAAGCGTCTGGTCGATGACCTCAACCGCCAGCCCATCGTCAGACGGCCATATCGTCCGATACCACCTGTCACCGATTTTCATAACAGGCAATT
>JAOZUP010000495.1 GCA_029938595.1 Thermoanaerobaculales bacterium
GCCCACATAGTGGGACAGGCCGCCATTCCGCCAAGCCGCGAAGCGGCGACAGATAATTAGCCTGGGGCGTGAACCCGCGCTCGGCTGGCGAGCGAGTCGAGCCGGAATCGCGACAGCGAGTCCGGCATCGACCGCAGCCAGGCGAGTGTGCGTCACGACGGCCGCAGGCCGTCAGTAACCCCAGGAAAAGGACAGGCAAATACCATCAAGCGCTGAAGGCGCGACAGACGATTCAGACCAGCTCGGAGGCGGCGAAGAAGAAGCTGATCTCGATCGCCGCGTTCTCGGGTGAGTCGGAGCCGTGGATGGAGTTGCGTTCGATGGACTCGCCGTAGAGGGAGCGGATGGTGCCCGCGTCGGCGTCTGAGGGGTTGGTGGCGCCCATCACCTGGCGTAGGTAGGTGACGGCATCCTTGCGCTCGAGTGCCAGCGGCCACACCGGACCGGAGGTCATGTAGGCGACGAGGTCGTTGTAGAACGGCCGCTCCTTGTGAACCGCGTAGAAGGCGCGGGCCTGGGCCTCGGTGAGGTGCACCATGCGGCCGGCGAGGATGCGGAAACCCTCGTTTTCGAGATGGGCGATGATCTTGCCGGTGTTGTGGTTCTCCACGGAGTCGGGTTTGATGATGGTTAGAGTTTGTTGGGTCATTGTTCCTCCTGGTATCGCGCCGCCCTTGGAGGCGGGGATGGGGGATGATACACGAAAGAATTAGGAATTAGGAATTAGGAATTAGGAATGCACACGGGCGCTTCAGGAATTTCGGATTTCGGATTTCGGATTTCGGATTTTCAGCGCGGGGAGGCAGTGGGGTTGATAGGGGCGGATTGCCCGCGCTTGGGCGGAGGAGGTAGGAATTTCGGATTTCGGGTTTGTATCGAACCGGGCGAAATGCCGAGCTGGGGCTCGGCGTTCCCAGGCTCGGCGTTCCCAGGATCGGCCCTTCCCTGGGACCGCCGAGCTCCAGCTCGGCAATCTCCCGGCGCATGAGTTCGGCGCCCGCAACTAAAAACTGAAAACTCAAAACTGTGTGATGGGGGTGGGCTGCTAAACTTCCGCGAGTTGATTCCGGTTGGGATTTGGAGGCTTTGAGTGGCTCGAGCTGACACTGTGTTCCGGGGGATGCGCTACCGGTTGCAGCCGGACTTTACCCGGCCGTTCCTCGAGGTCCCACCGGATCTGGCGGCGCGCATGCAGAAGCGGCTGGCGTTCTTGTACGGGGGGGATGGGGCAGAGGCGACATGGCTGGAGCTGGAGCGGATCCTCCGCGTCCACCAGGCGCACGCCACCGACGAGATCATCACTGCCGAGGATGCGTTCGACCCGATCGAGAGATTCACCGAGCAAGACGTGGTGCTCATCACGTACGGTGATCTCATCCTCTCGGAAGACCGCTCACCCCTCAAGACCCTGGCCGACTGTGTCGAGCACTTTTTCGAGGGTGTCATCACGTCGGTCCACATCCTGCCCTTCTACCCGTACTCGTCGGATCGTGGATTCTCGGTCATCGCCTTCGAGGAGGTGGACCCGCAGCTCGGCACCTGGGAGGACGTGGCCGAGCTCGAGGATTACTTCAAGCTGATGTTCGACGGTGTCTTCAACCACATCTCGTCCAAGAGCTACTGGTTCGAGCAGTTCCTCGCCGGCAACCCGGAGTACGAAGATTTCTTCACCGTCTTTTCGTCGAAGACTGCCATCGCCGACGAACACCTGAAGCTGATCCTGCGGCCGCGGACCTCGCCGGTGCTGTCCGAATACCAGACCATCAACGGCCCGCGCTGGGTGTGGACCACGTTCTCCGAGGACCAGATCGACCTCAACTTCAAGAACCCGAGGGTTCTGCTGAAGATGATCGAGATCCTGCTCTTCTACGTGCGCCACGGCGCCGATCTCATGCGGCTGGATGCCGTCACCTATTTGTGGGAGGAGGTCGGCACCACCGGCGCCCACCTCGCGGAGACCCACGAGGTGATCAAGCTCTTCCGGGACGTGCTCGACGCGGTGGCGCCGCACGTCGCGGTGGTCACCGAGACCAACGTTCCCCATGCCGACAACATCACCTACTTCGGCGACGGCTCGGACGAGGCGCAGATGGTCTACAACTTCGCCCTGCCGCCGCTGGTGCTGCACGCATTCCAGAATGCCGATGCGAGGGTGCTCACGTCGTGGGCGGTAAATCTCGAACCGCCGACTGCAACCACTGCCTTCTTCAACTTCCTCGACTCGCACGACGGCATCGGGGTGATGGGAGCGCGCGGCATCTTGTCCGAGGAGGAGATCCTCGGCGTCTGCGATCAGGTCCGCGAGCACGGCGGTTTCGTTTCCATGAAGACCGACAGCGACGGAGCCGAAAGCCCGTATGAGCTGAACATTACATGGTTCTCGGCCCTCAACCAGAAGGACAACGGTGAACCGCAGCAGCTCCAGATCGACCGCTTCATCGCCTCGCGGGTGGTGGCGCTGGTGCTGCGCGGGGTGCCGGGAATCTACCTGCCGAGCATGATCGGCTCGCCGAACGACATTGAGGCGGTCTTCCGCGAGGACAGCCGGCGCAGCATCAACCGCGCGCGGATCGAGGAGCACCGGCTCCTCGGGCTGCTGCAGGAGCACGGCTCGCCGCCGGCCCTGATCGCCCGGGCCTATGTTGATCTGCTCTGTGCGCGGGTAGCCGAGCCCGCCTTCCACCCCAATGCCGAGCAACGGATCATCGAGCTCGACTCCCGTGTTTTTTCGGTGATCCGGACCGCGGCCGGAGCCGACTCGCGCGTTCTGTGTCTGATCAACGTCAGCGGCGACGAGGTTGATATCTCTTTGGATGCAACCGAAGCCGGTCTGCGGCCCGGCCGTCTTGCAGACCTGGCCGGTGGAGATCCGGTGGATGCCGGCGGCGGC
>JAOZUP010000496.1 GCA_029938595.1 Thermoanaerobaculales bacterium
CCGCGGTCGGTGATCATGGACCTCTCGATCGACCAGGGCGGCTGCTGCGAGACCTCGCGGCCGACCGACTTTTCGAACCCCACCTACGAGGTGGACGGCATCATCCACTTCTGCGTCCCCAACCTCGCGGCGACCGCGTCGCGGGCATCGACGAGGGCGCTGACCAACGCCATGGTGCCGTTCGTCGAGGAGATCGCCGACAAAGGTTTCGAGGCGGCGGTGCGGGACAACCCAGCCATCCGCCGCGGCACCTACACCTACGACGGCCACTGTCTCCGCAAGGGGCTCGCCCGGACCTTCGGCGTCCCCTACCACGAGATCGCCGGGAGCTGAGGGACGCGATGGACTGGAACAGCATCTACCGGCACCGGGTGACGACCGCCGACGAGGCAGTGAAGGAAATCGGGTCGGGCGACCGGGTGTGGATCCACCCCGGCTGCAACACCCCGACGAAGCTCATCGACGCCATGGTGGCGCGCGCCCCCGAGCTCGAGAACGTGGAGGTCGTCCATATCCTGACCCTCGCCCCCGCGCCCTACGTCGAGCCCGGGATGGAGGGGAGCTTCCGCCACCGCTCGCTCTTCACCGGCGCCAACGTGCGCGAGGCGGTCAACGACGGCCGAGCTGATTTCGTGCCCATCCACCTGCACGACGTGCCGGCGCTGATCTCGAGGGGCCAAATGCCGATCGACGTCGCCATGATCCACATCTCGCCCCCCGACGAGCACGGTTTCTGCTCCTACGGGGTGGGCGTCGACGCCACCAAGACGGCGGTCGAAAACGCGCGTACGGTGATCGCCCTGGTCAACCGCCAGATGCCGCGCACCCTCGGCGACTCCTTCGTCCACGTCTCGAAGCTCAGCAAGGTGGTGGAGGTGGATGATGAGTTGATCGAGCACCCCATGTCCGAGGAGCTTTCGGAGGTATCGCGCAAGATCGGCGAGTACATCGCCTCGCTGATCACCGACGGCGCCACCATCCAGATGGGGATCGGCGAGATTCCCGACGCGGTGCTCGACTTCCTCGAGGACAAGAAACACCTCGGGGTCCACACCGAGATGTTCTCGGACGGGCTCGTCGATCTCTTCGAGGCCGGGGTCGTGACCAACGAAAGGAAGAGCCTCCACCGCGGCAAGATCGTCGCCTCCTTTGTCATCGGCACCCGCCGTGCCTTCGACTTCGTCGACAACAACCCCTTTATGGAGTTCCACCCCAACGAGTACGTCAACGACCCCTACGTGGTGGCGCGCAACGACAAGATGGTAGCCATCAACTCGGCCCTGGCGGTTGATCTCACCGGCCAGGTTTGTGCCGACTCGATCGGTACCCGTATTTACTCCGGTTTCGGCGGCCAGCTCGATTTTATCCGCGGCGCCGCGCGGTCCGAAGGCGGGGTGCCGATCATCGCCCTGCCCTCCACCGCCAAAGGAGGGTCGCTATCGCGGCTGGTCGACACCCTGATTCCCGGATCAGGCGTCGTGACCACCCGTGCGGATGTTCACTACGTGGTCACCGAGTACGGCATCGCCAATCTCTACGGCCGCTCGCTCCGTGAGCGCGCCCGAGACCTCATCGACATCGCCCACCCCGACTTCCGCGAAGAGCTCGAGCGCGCCGCCGCGGAACGAAACCTGTTATGAAAACACGCCGGGTCTTTCAACCTGGCGTGGCGCATTGTGTAGTGATGGTTGCGGTTATTTCGGTTGAGGCCCCTCACGACTTCACAGGTAGAACGGATCGTGCTACAAACGCGCGATCGACCTGAACGAGGAGAGACCATGAAACCACGACCCGTCCTTTGCCTGTTCGTCGCCCTTGCCCTTACGGCGGCTGCGGCCTGCGGTTCGCCGGGCGCGACCGTCGAGTCGGATTCGACCGGCGTCGAGGCCGAGCTGCGGGCGCTGTATGACGACGTCGGCGGCGAGGTTCGGTACTTCGAGAGTGCGACCGACCTTAACGGCGACGGTAGGCCGGAGATCGTTGTCCACGTCGTCGGGCCGATGGTGTGCGGCACCGGCGGTTGCCCGACCCTTGTGTTCACGCCCGGCGAGCGGGGATACCGGTTGCTGACGGCGATCAGCATCACCCGTCCGCCCGTCCAGGTGTCGGCTCGCAGCGAGAACGGATGGCGAAATCTCTTGGTGTGCGTGAGCGGCGGAGGCCTCATGGAAGAACATGTCGCTGAGCTGCCGTTTGACGGTACGAGCTACCCGGAGAACCCGACGGTGCCGCCGGCCGGGCGCGCACGGGACGCGGTGGGCGCCGAAACCCTCATTCCGGACTTCGAGTCGTTCACCGACGGCAGGCTCCTCATCGCCCCCTAGGTATAGCTATTCGGAGTTTGAATGGGCATTCCAGAGTTCAAGGTCGAAGTGGCCACCATCCGTTGCGAGCCGTCCGGCCGCGAGGTACGGGTGGTCCACGAGACCAATCTGATGGACGCCATCCTCCAAATCGGGCTCGCCCTCGGCCAGTCCTGCGACGGCATCGCTCTCTGTGGATTCTGCCGGGTCAGGATCCTCGAGGGCCTCGAGAACCTGACTCCTGCGGGGGCCGAGGAGCAGAAGGTGCTCGCCGCCGAGCACACGGACTCCGACGAGCGCCTGGCGTGTTGTGCCCGCATTCACGGCCCGGTGACCATAACCACGGACTACTGGTGATACTGATGAAGAAAATGATGATTGTGGCGCTGGCCGCGGTGGGTTTTTTCAATGGCGGTCCTGCGGTTGCCGACGATGGTGGATTCATCCTTGGTCCTCCCCAGGAGGGTGGGCCGACCGTTGTCCGGGTGGGTTTCTTCCTCAGCGATGTCAATGCTGTCAACGAGGAGCAGGAGACCTTCGAATTCGAAGCCATCCTCACCACGAGGTGGCACGACCCGCGTCAGGT
>JAOZUP010000113.1 GCA_029938595.1 Thermoanaerobaculales bacterium
CCCGCCATCCTCCAACGCTGCGCGCCTGCGGCGCGCCGGCGGGCTGCATTCGAGCTAGGCCGCACCCCCCACATTGTGTGTGATCGCGCCGGCGCCGGACCTCTACTGCGGCCCGCGATACGCGGCCATCTGGCACGCTAAAGCGCACCAGCTGACCACGTCTCGCGGCCCTCGCGACGAGGCCCTCCGCAACAGCGGCACGCCGACTGTGGGTTCCCGGCGAAGGATTCAAGCTTGGGGGCGGCAAATCCGAAATCCGAAATCCGAAATTCCTTGGATTTTGCGGGTGGCCCTGAACCCCGAACCCTGCTCCCGGGTTGGTCGGTGGTGGATCGTGTTAGTCTTCGCGGATGAGCACGTTGTGTCGTTTCCGTGGGTGCTTCGCTGTCATCGCGTTGGCCTTAGCCCTGGGCTGTAGCGGTGACGCCGACACGATTGCGCGGGTCGGCAGTTGGCAACTCGAGATCGCTCCATTCCAGGACTACGTGAGTGAGGTGACCGGCGAGGGTTGGCAGGGGGTGGGGGCGGACGTGACATCGCGACTGCTCGACCAGTATCTCGACCGCTTGGTGGTATTGGAGACCGCTCGCCAGCGCAAGGTGTCTTCGGTGTCGGAACCGTTGGCGCTGGGACCGGTAGAGATGCAGCGGTTGCTCGACGAGCTTTGCGGTCCGTCCCCGGTGCCCGAACAGGCTGAGGTGGCTGACGAAGTTGCCCGGCGGCTGGAGGTGGAGCGACCGACCCAGGCTCATGTGAGACAGTTGCTGGTGAACACTTATGAGGAAGCGTTGGCGGCGCGTCAGCGCCTGAATTTGGGAGAGGACTTCGTCGAGGTTTCGCGTGAGGTGAGTCGTGCGCCCAACGCCGCGGAGGGCGGAGAGCTCGGGTTTTTCGATCAGGGGAGCTTGACGCCGGAGATTGACGAGGTGATCTTCTCGCTCGATGCCGGTTCTTTCTCTGATCCGGTTCAGGGTCCATCCGGGTATCATGTTTTTCAGGTTCTGGAAGTTGTGCCGCCGGGCCCTCCTGATCGCGGTAACATCGAGGTTGCAGTGCGCACCGAGTTTTCGCAGCGACAGGCGCGAGAGTTTATCCGCCAGTGCATTCTCAGGTTGGCCGCGGAAACCGGTGTTGAGGTCCATGAAAAGCTCCTGTGGTTTGCCTACAGCGGCAAATATGCGGAGGGTCATATTGATGCGAAATAGGGTTGTAAACCTCGTCGTTGCGCTGATGGCGATGGTTATGGTTGCCGGAGCCGGTGAGCGAATCCTGTTGGAGGGATCCCTGGTGAGGGTCAACGATCGGATTGTCACCGTCTCGGAGTTTGCCGAAAGGGTTCGGCAGGAGCTGAGCCAGGTGCCGCAGACGCCGACTGGCGAGGAGCTTCACCAGTTTGTTGAGATGCTCCTCCGGGAGATTGTGAACGAGCTCGTTCTCATGGAGCGCGCCACCGAAAAACGCCTCGAGGTTGATGACCAGATGGTTGACCAGGCGATCGCAAATCTCCGCGAGGAAAACAACCTGCAGGACGACCAGGCCTGGGAACAGGCCCTTACTAGTTCGGGCCTGACCATGGACAATCTCCGCGAACGGTATCGGCGGACGATTCTCCTCCAGCGCACGGTGCAGGGCGAGGTAAGGCCGGTCGAGATCACCGAAGAAGAGCTGCGGCGGCAATATGAAGAGGAAAAGGACCGCTATCTGGTGCCGGCAAAGGTCGAGCTCGAACAGGTGTTCATTGCGGTAGACGACGGCGGTTCCTCCAGTGCAAAGGCCGAACAAATCGCTCGGGGGATGGTGAGCCGGGTGCGCGACGGCGCGGACCTCAAGGCCGAGGCGACATTGGCCGGTGCTGAGCTACAAGATCTGGGAGAGATTCCAGTGGAAGACTGCCGTGCGGACCTCACACAGGCGCTGGAGGGCCTCAGCGACGGCGGGGTCACCGAACCACTTCCGGTGCCCGGGGGGTTGCAGGTCATTCGATTGGTACGGCGGATTCCCGAGGGATACCAACCCTTCGAGGACGTGCTGCCGGAGCTCCGCCGCAAAAAGTCGGCGGAGTCATATGAGAGTCAGACAAGAGGCTTGGTGGAGAAGCTCCGTAAGGAGTACCTCGTGGAGGTCCACGAAGAGTATCTCGACCAGGTCTTCGCTCAACTCGGCGCGACATGAGCCCAAGAGTTAGGTGCAGATCGTCCGGCAGAATCGCTCAACTCGGGCTGAGACAATGTGGAGGTAGAGCGGATCATGACTGACGAGCAGCGGGTCTGGATCAAGGATCTCCGTGCGGGATCGGATCTCGAGGAAGTCTACGCCGTTCGGGCCGCTGACGTCCGCCAGCGTCGCGGCGGCGGGCCCTATCTGGCCGCGACCCTCGGCGACCGTACGGGCGAGGTGAAGGCTCTGGTTTGGCAGAACATCGACCGGTTTCGCGGTGTGCTCGAACCGGGAAACGTTGTGGCTGTCAAGGGCCAGGTGCAACGGTACAACCAACAGCTTCAGATCGTGGTGCGACAGGCGGAGGCGGTTTCCGAGGCTTCCGTTGACGAGGAACTCTTTCTACGTTCGTCATCCGTCGATCCGACGTTGTTGTGGAAGCGGCTGATGGATACGATCGAAGGTGTTGGTGACCCCGACCTGCGCCAGCTGTTGCTTCGGGTTTTCTCCGATTCCGAGGTGGAGGAGCGCTTTCGAGTGGCGCCGGCCGCACGGTCGATGCACCACGCATTTCGATCGGGTCTCCTCGAACATACGGTTTCGGTGGCCGAGATCGCCCGTCTGCTATCGGGGCATTACGCTCTCGATACCGACCTGGTCACGGCGGGCGCCCTGCTGCACGATCTGGGCAAGATTTGGGAGCTCGAAATCGGGGCGTCGATCGAGTATACCGACGATGGGCGGTTGATCGGACACCTGCCTATGGAGACGCTTTTCGTCGAGAAAAAGATTGGCGAATTGGAGGGTTTTCCCAGGGAAACCCGGCGGCAGTTGCTTCACATCCTGCTCTCGCACCACGGTGAGTACGGCTTCGGTTCTCCGCGGCGACCGAAGACTCCGGAAGCCCTGCTGGTGCATATGGCCGACAATCTGGACTCGAAGATGGCCGGCATGCTCGAGGCCATTGCTGCAGAAGGCTCGGACGACGAGGCGTGGACGCCGTACTCGAGAATCCTAGAGCGGCACATATACCGCCGGCGGCTACATACCGAGGATGATAATTCGTAACGTCGCGGAGCTGTTAGGTATTAGCAATTAGGTATTAGCTCATCGCAGCTTTGATGGCGGTCCTCTACCCGGGTTTTGGCATAGACGCCTCGGTGCGTCCAGCTTGCTCGATATTCGGAGAACCGTAGAGCTGTCGTTGCGATGGTCCGAGCTAATACCTAACAGCTAATGGCTAATTGCTTCGCGCACGATGTGCGCGACCTCCCCGTCATCCGGGAATCTCCCCAGAGCGCGCTTGGAAAAAACCAAATCGCCGTCGACCGTGACCTCGAAGACCCCGTCCTTGCCCTTGATCAGCTCGATCGTGGCTCCAAACTCGTTCTCCAGCTCAGCCGCCAGCCCGGCGGCCCGAGGCTGGTAATTTCAAACTACGCAGTATTCGATTGTAATTTTCATGTTCGCCTCCGTACCCCGTAAGCATAATCCATATCTTCTGATTTTCCTCTCGCGCCCGCCAGGCGCGAGAGGAAAATCAGAAGAGGAGGGCCACTAGCCCGCACTTCTCGCCAGTTTTTTTCGCGAGGGCGGCGAGGTGCCGTGCCCAGTGGGGTTTTCGATCTGAGGGGCGCGGAGTCGTACTTGAGAGTACGTCGAGCACCCCGAAGCGAGAAAACAACGCTGGGCGCGGTTCATCGCTGGCCGCAGCAGAAAACTGGTGAGAAATGTGGGCTGGGCCCGACGCGGTGCTACGATCGACCACGATGGCACCAACGGCTGTGGGCGGTGTTCCGTAAACCTCATGGGGAACGATGGTGAGGGAGAACCTGTGCATCTTGCCGGCAGACGTCGGAATCGACGACGAGGTGGTCATGACTGACCGCGACTGGGTGCGCTGTGCGCAGGACGGCGATGAAGAAGCGTTTGCTCAGCTGGTTCGGCGCCACTCCGGCGGCCTCCACCGGGCGGTGGCCCGGATCCTCGCCGACGATTCCGAAGCGTGGGACGTGGTTCAGATGGCGTTCCTCAAGGCCTGGCAGCGTCTCGATCGTTACGATCCTCGCTTTAGATTTTCAACCTGGCTCTACCGGATCGGCACGAACCTCGCCATCGACCTCCTGCGTTCACGGTCGAGCCGGGAACGGATCCACAAGACACACACCGAGCACCGTCTGCGGCTGGTGGGTGCTGGCGAGAGCGCCGGGTCGAGGGCCGACACTAATGAGGCGGACAGAATTCTGAGCCAACTCGTGGGAGTGCTGACGCCTCAACAGCGCAGCGCATTTGTCCTGCGCGAGATGCAGGGGTTGGACACAGCCGAGGTGGCCGACGTATTGGGATGCTCGGCAACGACCGTCAGAAACCACATTTTTCAGGCGCGGAAGGCGCTGCGGCGTGAGATGAGGGCGCGGTTTCCCGAGTACCTGCCCGTGTCTGAGAGGGGATAATATGGACTGTCAGAAGTTTCACGAGCTGTTGGGTTCGTACCTCGAGGAGTCGCTCGAGGAGAAGGGGAGGCGAGTCTTCCGTCGTCACCTTCGCGAGTGCCCGTCGTGTCGAGAACGGGCCCTGTCCGAGGATCCGACTCTGCTCTTCGCCGCGGCGCCCGAAATGCCGGTCTCCGAGGCGGATATCGAGGGGTGTGCGGCCGCGGTGACGGCCCAGATCAGGCAGCAGCGTCTCGCGCGAAGCCTGAGTAGGCGCCGGCGTCCATGGCTGGCAGCGGCCGCCGCCGCGGTGATCATGATTGCCGGTGGGTTGAGTTGGAAGGTTTTGCTTGGAGGCGTCGAGACGCCGATCCCGGCAACAGCCGAGATTCATATACATGACGACGCCCGGTCGGTTCCGCCGATCGTCGAGGTGGAGATGGCGGGCAAGGATGTGCGCGTCTATCAGTTCGCCACGGATGAAGACGACGACACTGCTGTCTACTTTGTCGTCAACCCTGCGATGGAGCTCTGAAATCATGTGGAAACGATCAACTTCGACCCAAGATGAGCGATTCTCACCGGCGATCTGCGCCAAGCTCTTGCGCTCTGGCCACTCGCGAAAATGCTCCACATACCAACGGGTATGCGTCCTCTTATCGCAAGCACCAGAGCATCAAGAGCGTGGCACATCTCATCCGGCAGAACCGCTCATCTTGGGTCTGGCACTGTTGGCAGCCTTGGTGGCGGTGGTCGCCGCGGCGGCGAATGTGGAGACTGTATCTCGCGTCTTCACTCTCCAACACGTTTCGGTCTCGGAGGCGTCCGCAGCGGTGCAGCCGATGCTTTCGGAGCACGGAAGCCTGATCCTACAACCGAGTCTCTCCCGGATGACGGTTCAGGATCTTCCGCAGGTGGTCGAGCGGGTGGCGGTCCTCGTCGCCGATATTGACAGCTTGCCCGAAAGCTACAGTATCCAGGTCGAGCTTCTCGAGGGAAGATCCGAGCCCTACAGCGCGGCGACGCAGGCGCAGATAGATCAGCGCCTGCGGAAGATGTTCAAGTTCCCCTCCTTCCGACAACTCGGGAGCGCCGTCCTGGAGGGCGAGCTCGGGAGCCCGGCACAGGCCGACCTCGGAGGCGGCTTCCAGATCTCTTTCCTCGCCGACACCGTCGAGTACTCCGAGGACACGCCCTGGGGGGCCCCCGACCCCGGAGATAGAGTTCATCTTCGTCCGCTGATCTTGAAGCGGGTGAGCATCGAGCCCGACGGTACTCAGGAGATCGAAATACTCCTGCGCACCAACGTTCTCATCGCCCCGAATCAGAAGGTCTACATCGGTGCCGGCACCTCCGAGGATGCCGAGAATGGACTCGTTCTCATTGTCCACTCCCAGGGTTCCGGGGGGAATTGAGTGCCGGAGTTCGTCTGCCGGCTCGGGGCCCCAAACGGCTCGGTTGTGGAGCAGCGGCGGGTCGCGGTGTCGATGGATGCTCTTCGCCGCGAGCTCGAGGCTGAGGGTTTCCATGTATTCAGCCTTTCGGGAGCACGATCGCGTTTCAGGGTGCCGTTTCTCTCCCGCTCTGAAAAAGTCAGCGGCGAGGACTTCCTGCTCTTCAACACTCAGCTCAAGACCTTGCTCCATGCCGGAATGCCTCTGGCACAATCGCTCGAGTTGCTCAAGGATCAACAGACCGACCCCCATTTCCGCGCTCTGCTCGACAAGATCCACCAGCAGGTCACCACGGGTATCGCTCTGTCCGACGCGTTTCTGGCCCTCGGTGAGACGTTTCCTCGGCTCTACGCCAACTCCCTGCGGGCCGGCGAGCGGACGGGTGAGCTCGAACAGGTGCTGGAAAGGTACGTGGAGTATCAGCGGCTCGTTGAGGAGGTTCGCAAAAAGATCATTGGTGCCCTCACCTACCCGGCGGTCCTCGTGACGCTTTCCGCCGGGCTCGTCGTGATCCTCATGGTCAAGGTGATTCCGGCCTTCGAGGATTTCTACGTGCAGTTCCAGACCGAGCTCCCGCTGCCAACGAAGGTGGTCCTTGGGCTCGCCGATTTCACCAAGAACAACCTGTTTTTCATAATCGCGGCGGTGGCGCTGCTGGTCTATGGAATCCGTGTCTGGCGTTCTTCGCCGTCAGGTCGGATGATTACGGACCGGTGGCGATTGCGTCTGCCCCTCGTAGGGCGGCTGGCTCATCTCTTCGCGCTCTCCCAGTTCAGCCGGTCGTTGGCGATCCTCCTCGGAGGGGGCACACCGATGGTGCCGGCCCTCGAAACCGCATCGACCTCGATCAGCAACGCGTACATCTCGGAGCTCTTTCTCGGATGTGTGCAAGAGGTCCAGGAGGGACGGCCACTGTCGGATGCGCTCGATGACACTGGACAGGCACCGGAGATGGCGTTGGCGATGATCCGGGTGGGAGAGGCAACCGGTGCATTGCCTGAGATGCTGCAGCACACCTCGGATTTCTTTGATGAGGCCATCGAGTACAGCCTTTCCAGGATCGTGACCCTTTTCGAACCGATGATCCTCGTCGTCATGGGTCTGATTGTTGCGGGACTTTTGTTGGCGGTTTACTATCCGTTGCTCACAATAGTGAGCAGGATTGGGTGAGGGAGAGATGGCTACAGATCCTAACCTCGAAGAGCAGCTCGTCATCCTCGACCAGGAGAGAGAGGGCCGGGAGGAAGAACAGAAGGCGCGTGATTTGGCGGAGCGTCTGGGCATGGACTTCGATCCGCTCGATGAGTTTCACGTTGACCCCGAGCTCTTCCGGACCATCCCCGTCGAGGTCATGCTGCGCTACCAATTCCTGCCGTTGCGCTCTGAGGGAGAGACGCTGCACGTCGTGATGGCGGACCCCTCAGACATCACGAGGCTCAACGAGGTGGAGCTCGTACTCGCCCGCCCTCTCGAGGTCGTGGTCGGCCCGGCGAACCGTATCGGGGAGATTCTCGAGAAGTCGGAGTCCACCCAACGGGTCCTTGACGAAGCGACAGAGGGGTTCAGCATGCAGCTGGTGCAGGAAGCGGAGGATGGTGAGGAGGTCCTCTCCATCGACCGCATCACCGCCGATTCGTCGCCCATCATCCGCCTCGTGGACTCGATCCTCTTCAACGCCATCCAGCGGCGTGCATCGGACATTCACATCGAGACCAGGGAGCGCGAGGTCGTTGTTAAGTACCGCATCGACGGCGTTTTGTACCAGGCGATGAAATCGATCGACAAGCGGCACCACTCGACCATTGTCAGCCGCGTCAAGGTGATGTCGGAGCTCGATATCGCCGAAAAGAGAGTTCCGCAGGATGGTCGCTTCAAGGTCAGATTCTCCGGGCGTACCATCGATTTCCGCATTTCGATCATGCCCACCGTGCACGGTGAGGACGCTGTGATCCGGATCCTCGACAAGGAGTCCACCAACGCGGAGTTCCACACCCTCAACCTCGGAGTGCTCGGCCTCGAGGACGACACCAAACGGCAGCTGCGAAAGTTCATCAACGAACCTTACGGGATGGTGCTGGTGACCGGTCCCACCGGGTCGGGTAAGACGACGACCCTGTACGCGTGCCTTTCCGAGATCCGTTCTTCCGAGGACAAGATCATCACCATCGAGGATCCAGTGGAGTATCAGCTCGCGGGAATCACCCAGATCCCGGTGAACGAGAAAAAGGGCCTGACCTTTGCCCGTGGATTGCGCTCGATCCTGCGCCACGATCCCGACAAGGTGATGGTGGGCGAGATTCGTGATGAGGAGACTGCTCAAATCGCGGTCCAGTCGGCCCTTACCGGTCACCTCGTCTTCACCACCGTTCACGCCAACAACGTCGTCGACGTGATCGGGCGGTTCCTCAACATGAATGTGGATCTCTACAACTTCGTGGCGGCCCTGAATTGTGTGCTCGCCCAGCGTCTTGTGCGCCGCATCTGTCTCCACTGCAAGCGCCCGGCCCAGGTTTCGGACATCCTGCTCGAGGATTCGGGCCTGGATCCCGACCGCTATCGGGATTTCTCCTTCTACGAGGGTGGCGGTTGCATCGAGTGCAACGGCACCGGATATCGCGGCCGATTGGCGATAGCCGAGTTGTTGAACCTCTCCGACAACATTCGCCAGCTCATTCTCGACCGGCGGTCGGCGGCCGAGATCAAACGCGCCGCCAAGGCCGAGGGCATGCGCTTCCTGCGCGAGTCGGCGCTGCAAAAGGTGTTTGCTGGTGAGACTTCGCTACATGACATCAACAAGGTGACCTTCGTCGAATGAACTGGGAACGTCTTATTACCAGCCCTCCGCCCAACACAGGATGGACGCTTGGGGCCACGGATGCGATCGTCGTGCACCGAACCAAGGGTGGAGAGCTCCACTGTGCTGCTGAAGAACTTCCGGACGGCGGTTTCGAGGTCGGTCCCGTGGGCCTTCAGGCGATGGACTCGGAAGTGGTGGTCCCCGCCTTCGCCAGGCTCAAGGGCGCAGCGGAAGGAGCGCAAACAGCGGCAGTGATCGTGCCGACCGGTTGGCTCCGGAGCTTCCTGATCGAGATCGACCGGGTTCCCCGCAAGGAATCTGAGCTGCACGAGTTGGTTCGCTGGCGGCTCAAGAAACTCCTTCCGGTGGCGCCGACGGATCTCCGATTATCGGTTGTCCCGCTGCCGGAAACCGGTGGGAAGAGGCCGCTGCTGGTCATGGCCGGTGTCGAGAGGGCGATGGCGGCGATCGAGGCCACCTTCTCCTCGATAGGTATCGAGGTCGGCCTCATCACGACCCGTCTCTTCGCGATCGTTCCACGAAACGCCGGCGCGAATCGCCCGATCCTGGTGATTCAGCACGAGGAGTCTTTTCTGTCGCTCCTCCTTCTCTCGGAAGGTGTGCCGCGGATCCTGCGCACCAAGCCCCTCGCCGCGGACGGCGACAGCCGGGGCACAGTCCTGCGCGAAACCGGCCTCACTCTTGGGTTCATCCGTGACAAACTCGGCGTGGAGGGACCGATCGAGGTCAAGCTGAGCTGTGAGGATCCGGATTTGGATGCACAGCTGCGGGATTGGCTGGCGGCGCAGGAGGGTCTGGCGCCGGCGCCCGACGGGGTGGTGCCGCCCTGTGGACCGACGACGGTTGCGAGCCGGGTCGGGCCGGTGCGGATCGCGCCGGCGGCGGCCGTGGTGATGGGAGAGTTGCGGTGATCACGCCGAATCTCGCCACCCGCCCTTTTCTGAACACCAGACCGGTGTGGCTGGTCGCAGCCGCTGCCGGGGTGTTGGCGTTGATTCTGATCGGTTTCAACCTGAGGCTGTATCTGGTTGCCAACCAGCACCTCGATGACGAGACTACAACGCAGGACGGGCTCGAGCTTCGGTACAGCGCTCTCGCGACAGAGGTGAAGGCCAACGTGGATGTTCTCGAGAGGGTTCCGTGGAAATCCCTCAAGGGGAGGGTGGATGCAACCAATCTCATCCTGCGCGAACATTCCTTTTCGTGGATCGAGATGCTCGATGACATCGAACGGGTCATGCCCTACGATCTGCGTTTGACGAGGATCACTCCGAGCGTCGGGTCCGACGAGGTGACGTTGTCCTTGGTAGCGATTGCGCGGAATCGAGACGTGATGCTGGAGTTTCTCGACAATTTGATCGCCGATTCCCGGTTTGAGGATCCCACACCGTCGAGTGAAAAAACCCCCGAGGAAACAGAGCTTGCGACGTACTTGTTGACCATGCGGGTGACCTATCACCCCTCCGAGGAAACGCCGTGACCGTCGACCTGCGCCCGTGGAAGCGCCTGGCTGCCGTG
>JAOZUP010000114.1:0-1340 GCA_029938595.1 Thermoanaerobaculales bacterium
TGTTGACCATATCGGGATGACAGTAGCGGTCACCGGCTTTTCCAATGGTGAGACCCTGATCGAGAACAACGAAACGGAGGTAATTCGAGGTCAGGATCTGGTCGAGGTAGAGATCTGTCCACGCGAGGTAGTTCTGGCTTAGCCGGTAGCCGCTTTCGCCGATTTCAATAGCGGGAGCAAGCGCCTGCGCCAAGTCTAACGTGCCGTAACGCTCGAGAGCGAGCGCCAACGTCGCGAGGGTGGTGGGTGTCGCGGCCATCTTGTAGCCAAAGAGCGTCTCGGCCGTCTTGAGCTCAGCCAACTGCGAGAGGTCAACCGAAACCGGTGCATGGGCGGTCCCGTCAATTGCCACGCTGCGGCCGTCGGCCAGGGCTATGACGATGTAGGTCATGCCCCCGAGCCCGGATCCGCCCGGGTCGGCCACCCCCAACGCGAACGCGCCGGCAACCGCCGCGTCGACGGCATTGCCGCCCTGCTCGAGAATTTCGACCGCCGCTCGCGTCGCCTCCACCGATGCTGTGGAGACCATTCCGTAATCCGAGCGGGCTTCGGTTGCATACAGGGCCGGTGGCTGAGCCTCAGCGCGGCGCAGCCTCTGCAGCGAGCACGCACCGGCACCCAATCCTATGAGTGCAGCTGCGAGAAACCAGGGGATGGTGCGGATGAAGAAAGTCCTTCGGGTGATCACGGGCACGCCAGTCGGTCCATTCTCATAACCTATTCTACAGTCCGACCGTCTGTGTAAATCTCCGTAATTTGTGGTTCACGAATAGGCAGTTCCTTTCGATCAACTCCAAGCTGGCACGGTGCTTGGGAGCCTTCCAGGAAAGGAAATATGCCCGCCGAGGCGAATAATTACGGGCTCATCCCCACGACGTCCGACCAGGCGTTGGTGTTGCCCGACTCGAAGCCATCGGCGAACATGGCTACGCTATCGAACCCGTAATTGGCCAACGGCTCCATCAGGGGGTTGTCATCCTGGGTCTCGGGGGCAACAAAGTCGTGGGGGGTGTCCCCGATCCCGTCACCGTCGACATCGGAGCCGATATAATCGGCGTAGTAGTTGCCGAGAACGCTGGTGTACGTCGCCCCCACGTACAGGTATTTCTCCGCGGTCGGAGAGGCCCAGATGTTGCCGGTGCTGGTGCTCGAGTCGACCGCTCCGAGGTCACCCTGGAACTCGTTCCTATACAAACGATTGTTGTCGGAGTTGGCAAGCTCGATGCCGTACTTCCAGTTGCCCGTACTGGTGTTTCCCTTCAAGGTGTTGCCGTCGGATTCGTTGGTCAGGCGGATGCCGCTCTTCAGTTCCGAGAGCGCGAAGACATTGTCTTCGATCA
>JAOZUP010000114.1:1440-10292 GCA_029938595.1 Thermoanaerobaculales bacterium
ATCTTGTTGTAGTGGCTCGCGTCCCACCCGGCTCGGCAGTCCTCGATCACGACGTTGTACACGGGATTCGCCGAAATCCCAACGTAACGGGAGACCTGGATTCCGACGCCAAACCCCCCCGTGGCACCGTAGACGTCCAGACCCCGCAGCGTCACGTTGTCCGCCTCGACCAGTATGACGGCCCGTACTGTGTAAGGCGATTTGATCCGAGGATGGGTACCATCGTTGTCGTAGGCCTGGATGGTCAGGCTTTTGTCCACCAACACTTCCTCGGTGTAGTCGTCGGTGGCATCAATGTCGTCGTCCATCACCCAGATGGTGTCTCCTGCGCTCGCCTGGCTCACCCCGTGGTTGATGGTGCGCCACGGGCTGGCCTCGGTGCCGGAGTTGCTGATGCTTCCGGTAGGACTCACGTAGTAGTCAGCACCCGCGGCAGGACCGGCCGCACACATCAGAATCAGAAGGGTGAAGCTCAGGGCCGCGTTCAATCCAATGTGCCGCTTTCTCATCGAATTCTCCTTTGGTCCTTGATGGGACTTTCGGACACTCCTCAACCATTCGTGCCAGGTTTCAAGATCTCCAAAGAATGGATTCTGCTTCGGCATATCCTCTGACTTGCCCTCGACCCCCGCCCCAATAGCGAATAACGTCACTGGCGCCTTGTGTCGCCCGGTAGCAGTAATGAGAGTCACCTTATGGGACCGAATTCGACCACTCCGAAAAATCTCCGGACTCGAAGCCGTCGACGAAAATCAAGCCGAGGACGAAGGGTTCGGTCGCCCACGGGCAGTAGGCTACATAGTCTCCGGAATCGTCGCCGAGGCCGTCGGAGTTGACCTCGTCGGCCGGGTTGCCGGTACAAGGGGGCACCTCGGTGGTGCCGATACTGTCGTACGGGCCCGAGGCGTCGCCCCACCAGTTGTCCTCGGCGTCGATCCAGGTCGTGGCGAGGTTGGTGACCGCCGCGTTGCTGTTCCCGTACAGGTTGTTCTTCGTGAGGGTGTGGCCAACGCTGTCGACGGTCGCCCAGATGCCGTCGACATTGCCGGTGATGGTGTTGTTGATGATTGACACGTCGTCGATGTTGTCGAGGTAGATTCCGGCGGCGAAGCTCTCAATGGTGTTCACAGTGACCAGGACTTGGCCGATGGCGCCCGTGGCGCCGGGGTCTATAGATTCCTCAAAAAGAAGACGTATCCCGTTCTCGCCGGCGCCGCCGTTGAGTGAATTGAGCTGGATCAGGGTTTGCCCGATGGTGGCGGTCGAGGTGTCTTCTGGACTGAGGTAGTATTCAATGTTGATTCCAGGGTCGCCGCTCGCGATGCCGTCGATGGCGTTGCCGGAGATCTTGACGTCGCCCACCGTCACCGTCCCGTTCGCACTGCCGTAGGTGTCGATGTCGAGATAGACCGCAGTCTGCGTGCTGCCGATCTGGTTGTTGGTGACTTCAATGTTGCCGACCTCAACGGTGGTGCTGCCGCCCTGGTTGTAAGCCAGGCCCGGCAGGTTGATGGCGATACAGTTCTGGGTCGTGGCGTCGAAAAGGTTTGAGTCGACGACTATGTCGCCGAGGGTGATTCTACTGTTGTCCGAAATTTCGTTGCCTGTGAGGGAAGCGAGATAATACCGGACCCCACTACTATAACTGGAGCTGCCGAAGCCGATGACGTTGTCCGCGACCTCAAAACCGCCGACCACGAGCACGGCATCGTCGTACAAATAACCGTAGCCGTATCCGTTCTCGAAGTCGATCGCGTCAGAGTTCGCGTCGATGGTGTTGCCGACGATGTAGAAGGTCGGCAGGGTCGCCGAAGCGTTGCCGTAAAGCTCGTAGCCGACCTCATCAGAGACATCGATTTCGGCGCCCCACCCCCCCGACACCGCGTTCCCCCCCCCCCCCCCCCAGGAGGGAGTTATTCTCGATCCACAGATCGCCCATCTCGAGTGAGGCAAACCCCTCCATATCGTAGGCGAGGTCGTCATAGCTGATGTCGATGCCGCCATCCGTCGTGAAACTGTTGGCGTCGGTCGGTTGTGGACCGCCGACGAACATATCCCCCCACGTTACCTGTGAATTGCCGTCCATGTTGTAGCCGATATCATCGAAGCTGACGTAGAGGGCGCGGCCCGAAGCTGCGATCACCGTGTTGCCCCTGAACACCATGTCACCGACCTGGACGGTTGCGGAGTCGGCCAGTTGTTGGCCGTACCCGGAATAATCGAGCCAGGCGCTGCCCCAGTTCCCGGTATCCAGGGTGTTGTTGGTGATGATCAGCTGCCCGGAGGTGAAGCCCGTGGTGCCGCTCATACCCATCCCGGCGTAGTTGTACTCGTAGTGGAGGCATTGGTTGTCGGTGTCGAACAGGTTGTTCGACACCGTCATGTCGCCGAGGCTGACCGTGGCCTGCTCGGTGAGATTCCGGGCGACACTGGTGAACTTGATGTGGAGCCCGACCGCCGGGGCCGTGATGGTGGAGCAGTCGGTGACCAAGATCGGTCCGAGCGTTGCCGAGGCGTTGCCGGACAGGTACGAGATGTTGTTGTAGTTGATCGTGATGCCGTTGCCGGTGAATACGGAAACGGAGTTGGTGTCAGAGATGCTCACTCCGCTGAAGAGCACGCTCGCATCCCCGGACAGATACTGCCAGGGACCGATGTCGGAGATCAGGATCCCCTGGCCCACGGTATTGGCGACGTTGTTCGAGGTCAGCAACACGCGGCCCAGGGTGCCGGTCGTGCTCCCGGACCAGTGGCTGATGTTGTAGTGATCGAGTTTGATCGCGTAGCCGGACGGGTCCGAGAAGTCGTTTTGCGTCAGGTTGACCGCACCGACCGCGACCGTAGTGTCGACCATGTTGGTCAGACTGCCCGCGAAATGAACGCCGTCCCCACCGTCATTGAAGCCGTTGTCGTGGATCGTGATCACACCGACCGTTACGCTGCCGCCCGAGACGTTGGTCGCAGCGAGGCGGTTGATGTCGAGCCCTCCCGCCGCAGCGGTGCCGTTGAACGTATTGCTCTCGACGGTCATCGCCCCGAGATCGACGTCGATCGCCATGGTGTTGCCATCGACCAGGACGTCGACAAAGACCCCATCGGTGGACACGTTGATCTGATTGTCAACGATCGACACATCACCGGCGGACCAATTGGCCGATGCGGAGACGCTGGCGACATAGCTCACCCCGGTCCCGATCGCGAAGTCGGTGTCGTTGGAGAACACGTTATTCGAGATCGTGAAACCGCCGATGTCGGCGTCGATCGCGGTGGTGGCGTCGTCGAGGGTGAAGCCCTGCACGGTCGCACCGCGTTGCTGCAGGTTGAGGAGGGTGGCGGTGCCGCCGCCGTCGATCGTCGTCGAGGCGGCACCGGCGCCGAGCAAGCTGACGTCGGCGTTGACCACCGCGACCGGGAAGACCTCGCCATTTGCGGTGTCATAGGTCCCGGCTACGACCTGGATGATGTTCGGGCTGCCGGGAACGCCCGCGGGCACGGTCGCAGCGGCGTGGCTGATCGTCTTCCACGGCGTCGACGGATTCTGGGCCTGGATCGAGGTGTGGGCATCGCTGCCGGTGGCGGCGTTGACGTAGTACGTTGCCGCCAGGCCATTCACGGAAACGAGAAGACAAGAAACCAGGACGAGGCCGAGGGTCGAAAACTTCATAACGAGCCTCCTTGTTGTTGCGCACATGGCATGCATGCTTCACCCGTGTCTCTTCAAGAACTGTTGTTCAAGTGTTCAAATCTCAATGAGTGTGTCTTTTCGATGCGCATCGTAGCACCGACCCGCAGAGATGGGAAGTTTCTTTCGTTCGACTCCCGGCGACACGGTTTTCGGGAGTGCTTCCGGCCCAGAGTGGGCTCGCACGCGTCGAACGCGTCTCATGAATCGGCAGGAGTCGGCAGCCGGAAGCACTTGACCCGCCACAGCGCCCTCGAACCCCGATCCCGATTTCCACGACCACCGCTACGGGCACACCCAACTCAGGCGGCCTGCGAATCGAATTCCGCGAAGAACACCTGATTGACCTACTCAGGGTCTCTGGCCTGGACCATCTTGAGGACAAAGACCTTATCTCCGCCGATCGTGGCGACACCATCGACCAGCACCTTGCCCGGGGTGGCGGAAATCGATCTCTGGGTGACCGATCCGGAGGGCCGGGTGACGAACTACCATCACAAGAAGCCTGCCGAGGGAAGGAACCTCGATGTGGACGACAGGTCAGGTCCGGGCATGGAGACCTACACCATCGAGGTGCCTCTTCGCGGGAGGTACAATGTTGCGGTCCACTACTACGCCGCCAAAGGCTGGCAGGGGCCGGTTCCGTTCCGGCTCCAGGTCACCACCTGGGAAGCGACCTACAACGAAAACCGTAGCGGTACGACGGGAACCCTGTACAAAGAGGCCGGGGACCGTGAGGAGCAGGGCGCCGTGGTGCACTTCACCGTTGGGTTGCAGTAAGCACGCTGTGTTTGGGGCAGGGTGAAAATCATCCGGCGACCAGCATGGCCCGCTTATCTCACCGGGTTTCGTAGCGAGGGTGGCGAAGCGCAAGTATCCGCTGGGTTTGTTGTGAATCGGGCGACGCAGTCGTAGTTGCGCTACGTCGAGGAGCACGATGTGCGACAAGCACGGCGGGACGCCGCGATTCGCCGCCCGCAGTAGACACCCGGTGAGAAGACCGGACTAGCCCGGTTTCCCGCCCGTCGTGTAGACTCCGACCAGCCACCCAAAAGAGGAGGTTCTGTGCATGTCGTTCTGATCTACGTTCGAGATCCCCAGTTCTACGCCTTCCAGGCCGACAAGAGATCCATCCGGGACCTACCTCAGATCATCGGCTTTCCGCCTATCGGCATCATGACGCTGTCGGCGGTGCTCAAGCGGGATGGGCACGAGTGCACGATGTTCGACCAGGCGAACCCCGATACGCCGGATAAGCATATCGTCGAGGAGATCCGACGGATCCAGCCCGACCTCGTGGGGCTGAGCTTCCTGTCCACCACCTCCTATCCCTATGCCAAGATCCTGGCACGCCTTCTTCGCCGCGAATTCCCCGAAGTCCCTCTGGCTTTCGGGGGGGTCTTCGCCACCCTCAACGCCGATCGGGTCAAGGACCAATGCCCCGAGGTCGATTTCGTCGGCCGGGGAGATGGTGAGCAACTGATCCTGGATCTGCTCGAGAATCTCGATCACCCCGAGAATGTCATGGGCTTGACCTGGGCCGACAAAGACGGCGCGGTGAGGAGCAATCCACCGCGGCCGATCGATCATGACCTCGACCAGTGGCCCTATCCCGATCGCGAGAGCCTCCCCCTCGATTTCATCGAGTCGATGCCCCTGGACGTCCCCGCCGTGCTCTCCATGGAGCGGTACACGACGATGCAGACCTCCCGCGGATGTCCCTGGCAATGCCTCTTCTGCGATATCCCGGCTTTCAGTGAAGGAAAGTGGCGTTCTAGGAGCGCCAAACACGTCCTGGGAGAGTTCCGACAGCTGCAGGAGCTTGGCTACGGGGCGGTCTACTTCGTGGACGATCACTTCCTCCTGCGACCCAAACGCATCGAGGAGCTGTGCGACAGCCTGATCGAGAACGACATCCAGATTGATTGGGGTTGCGAGGGCCGAGTCGATTCGGGCCGCGTTCTGAAGATGCTGCCCAAGATGGCCAAGGCCCGCTGCCGTTCGCTGATGTTCGGAATCGAAAGTGGAAGCCAGAAGATCCTCGACCGGCTGAAGAAGGAACAGACCCTCGCGGAGATCGAGACTGCCGTCAAGCTCGCCAAGAAGGCCGGAATACAGATCGTGCATGGGTTTTTTATTGTGGGCAGTCCCGATGAGACCGAGGAGGACTTGCGGAAGACATTTCGCTTTGCCAGCAAGTTGCGGATCGACAGCTTCGCCTTCAACCGTTTGTGCGTCTACCGCGGCACACCGTTGTGGGAGGAGTACGTCAAACGCGGTGTGGTGGACGATTCCAAGGACTGGTACAAGTACTACAAGTGTTCTGAAATCGATCCCATGGTGCTGCCCGGTGAGGAGATCCACCGGATTCGATCGAAGGAGTTGCGCCGCTTGATCCTGTACAAGCTGGCACGCCGCCCGCTGCAGTCCTTGCGTCTGATCCGTCGGTTCATGCGCTACATGCCGACCCGCGACGTGGTTCATCTCCTCGTCAAACCGTTTCTGGGCGAGAGTTCGGGCGCGACCCCCGCCGAGGTCCTCTCGCGGGCTGTCGAGCATCAGGATATGAAGGACGCGGCAGCCGATCTGACCAAGCTGGATGACTCGGAGCTCAAGCAGAGAATGGCAGCCCCAAATCCGGAAAAGAACTACTAGCCCGCTCTTCTCACCCGGTGTCTACCAACATCGGCACCGCATGCTGCGCTCGGGGAGATCGATCAGGCCGTCAGCTCCTCGCTGTCATCGTCGGTCTGAGCCCACTCGGGCTGCCAGCGTCCTTCGTACATGGCACGAATGTAGGGATCGAAGAAGAACTGATGCTCGCCGAAGGCGGGGCGAAGGTCGTCGATCCAGGCGGCCTGCGAATCGAATTTCGCGAAGAACACCTGGTTGACCCACTCCGGATCTCTGGCCTGGATCATCTTGAGAACAAAGACCTTCTCTCCGCGGATGGTGGCGACACCGTCGACCAGCACCTTGCCCGGGGTCGCGGACATCGAGGGGCCGCGAACACTTCGCGCGAGCCCGGACACCTCGGAATACGCCCCGTTGAAGATACGAAATGCTCTCGCCAATGGAACCTGGAAGTACTGCTTCGGACCGGTATCGCGCTCAACGAATTGATAGTACGGGACCGCCCCGAGGGCCACCTGACGGCGCCACATCTCCGCCCAGATTTCGGCCTTGTCGTTGACGTGGCGGATCAGCGGCGCCTGACAGCGGACCACCGCTCCGGCGCCACGGATCCGGCGAATCGCCATCGTCACCGCTTTCGTCTCGAGTTCTCTCGAATGGCTGAAGTGGGCCATGAAGGCCAGCCGCCGTCCCCGCGAACGCACATCCTCGAAGAGAAGCAGGAGATCGTCGGCGTCGCTGTCGGTGAGAAAGCGATAGGGCCAGAAGGAAAGCGACTTGGTGCCGATGCGGATCGATCGGATGTGGTCCAGAGACGGTGTGAGAAGCGGCTCGATGGTCCTCCGCAAGACGGCGCTGCTCATCACCATCGGATCGCCGCCGGTAATCAGCACGTCAGTGACCTCGTCGTGTTCGGACAGATACTGCACGAGGTCATCGGTGTTGCGAGCGGCGAAGCGCAGGTCTTTTTCGCCGACGAACTGCGGCCATCTGAAGCAATAGGTGCAGTAGGCGTGACAGGTCTGACCCTGGACCGGGAAGAAGAGCACCGTCTCACGATATTTGTGCTGGCACCCCAGGACCCGCTCGCCGTCGACTCTGGGCACGTTGAGCAGCTTCTGACCGGCCGGGTTCGGGTTCATCCGCAGGCGGATGTCGTGCACCAGCCGCTGGAACGACTCGCCCTCCTCGCCCCTGACAACCATGTCCTCGAGGCGAAGCAGATCGGCACGCTCGAGCATTCCGGCCTGCGGGAAGGTGAGCTGGAAGATGGGATCGTTTGGAATGTCATCCCAGTCGATGAGCTCGCGCAGAACGTAGTCATTGACACGAAAGGGCAGAACGCTGGACACCGCTTTGAGCGCCACGCGCTGCTCGACTGAAAGTCGGTTGATCTCCGGTAGACGGTCGAGGTGGCGGCGGCCATAGGCGCGGAACCGGGGTTGATCGATAACGGTCTGCGTGCCCATCGGTCACCCCCCTTCGCGTTGGTTTTCGAGACTGTTACCGCCTCCACCGTCGTGTATTGGCCGTTTCGAGGCCAGAGACACGCGTGGCGAGTTTAACACCGACGTCAACGACTGCCAAGGAGCGAACAAAAAAACCACCCCGAATCGCTCCGGGGTGGTTGAAAATTCGTATTTCTGCGATCAGCAACTACTCGTCCTCATCCTCCGTGATGATCTCCTCGCGGATCTTGATCACGTGAACACCGGCATTCTCGACCTTCTTCATCACGCAGCCCGTCACCGGGTCGATGTAGTCGTCAAGCAGGTTCTCGTCGGCCTTGACCATCAGCATCGAGCCGGTCTCCTCGCAGCGGTAGTGGACGAAGTCGCCGCCCCCGTGATGCCCCATGCGCTTGATGATGATCGGACCGCCCTCGCCGTCCTCGGCGATCCACTTCATCGCGTGATGGCCGGAGTGGTCGCCGTCGCCAAAGAAAACGAAGTCACTGTCTCCGCCCTCGAGCACTTCGATATCGATGGTCTCGCCGTCGCCCTTCTTCATGATCATCACTCGCTTGCACGGGTGCTCGGAGTCCTCTCCCTCGCCCACCAAGACGAAGCCACTGTGGCCCTCACCGACGTGATGCAACTTGCCCATCATTTGGTCGTGAACCAGGGTCAGCCGGTCGTCCACCCTCTTGATTGTTATGGGATGGTCTCCGACGTCGAAGACGCGCTCTTCGCCCTCGGCAAGATCGTCGAGGCGGATAGTCTCCTTCACGCCGTTGACATCGACCGTGATCTCCTGGCCGCCCTCGTTCCGGACTTCAACCTTCATCTCGATCTCTTCCGCAAGAACCCACACGGCGCCCACCAGGAGCACCAGAGCCGCCGCCACCAGATAACGTGTCCACGAGCTTCCATTCATGCGTCTATCCTCCGTCATTTCTTATTCGGCCGCGGAAGCTGTTCCGTGCCGTCGTCGTTCTCCAAAGCAATCGTCGTGCCAGGAAATCGAGGCCCCCTTCTCCCCTGCTCGCTGCAGGCATTCGATCGAGCGCCGAAGGCGCGATAGATCCATAGCCTGG
>JAOZUP010000497.1 GCA_029938595.1 Thermoanaerobaculales bacterium
GCGTCGAGATCTTCCACACCCTGAAAAAGGTGCTCAAAGAGCGGGGCTTCACCACCGCTGTCGGCGACGAGGGCGGTTTCGCCCCCGACTTGCCATCCAACCGCGCCGCCCTCGAGCTCATCATGGAGGCCATCGACAAGGCCGGCTACGCTCCGGGTGACCAGGTGGCCCTGGCGATGGACCCGGCCGCCTCGGAGTTCTTCTCCGACGGAACATACAACCTCTCCGGCGAGGGACGCGAGGGTCTGACGTCTGACGAGATGATCGAGGTCTACGCCGATCTGGTCGACGACTTTCCCATCGTTTCCATCGAGGATGGTCTCGCGGAGAGCGACTGGGACGGGTGGAAGAAGATGATGGATGTGCTCGGCAACCGCATCCAGATAGTCGGCGACGACATCTTCGTCACCAACCCCGAGATCATCCGCGAGGGAATCGAAAAGGGAGTCGCCAACTCGGTGCTCATCAAGCTGAACCAGATCGGCACCCTGTCGGAGACCCTCGACGCGGTCGAAATGGCGCACAAGGCGGGCTGGACAGCGGTCATCTCCCACCGCTCGGGCGAGACCGAGGACACCACGATCGCCGACCTCGCGGTAGGCCTCAACACCGGCCAGATCAAAACCGGTTCCGCCTGCCGGACGGACCGTATCGCCAAGTACAACCGCCTCCTCCGCATCGAGGAGGAGCTGGAGGACGTCGCCCGCTATCGCGGTCGCTCGGTGCTGGCCCACGGGAGAGGATGAGGCGCGTTTCCTATATCCTGCTCGCCCTCGCGGCGCTGGTGGTGCTGGGCCTGCTTTCCTCCATCGTCAACCATGGATTCGGCGAGCTCGCTGCGGCCGAGATGGAACGGGCCAACCTCGAAGAGCGCATTGTCGAGCTATCGGAGAGCATCTCCGAGTTCGAAGCAACCCTCGAGGCTATCCGCTCGGACCCCGCCGCAGTCGAGTCTCTGGCTCGCTTCGAGCTCGGCTGGGTGCGCCCCGGCGACACCGTCATCCTCCTCACCACCCCGACACCCCCTCCCGAACCGGCCACCTTGACAGGCCCCACACCGACTCCTATACTCTCCCTCCCACATTGACGCGGGGTGGAGCAGTCCGGTAGCTCGTTGGGCTCATAACCCAAAGGTCGCGGGTTCAAATCCCGCCCCCGCAACCAGAAAACAGTAAGCCGCGCATCTGCGCGGCTTTTCTGTTTTCTGGGTGCGGGCCCGCACCTCGCCGCCCTCGCCATGAAACCCGGTGAGAAATGCGGGCTAGCCCCCAACCCCGGGAGCCTGTCATTCGGAGGTGCCCGTCCGGGCCATGAACCACGGGTAGACCGCGGGCAACACCAACAGGGTGAGGATCGTCGAGGTGAACAAACCGCCGATCACCACGGTTGCCAGCGGCCTCTGCACCTCGCTGCCGGCGCCCGACGACAGCAACAGGGGCACGAGACCGAGGGCGGTCGTGGTCGCGGTCATGAGCACCGGGCGCAGCCTCTGCGACGCCGCCTGCACGGTAGCCTCCGCGATGGGCACGCCTTCCCGCACGAGTTGGTTGAGGTAGGTGACGAGCACCATACCGTTCTCCAGCGCGATGCCGAAGAGGGCGATGAAACCCACCGACGCCGGGACCGACATATTCTGGCCCGAGATCCACAGTGCGGCCACTCCGCCCACCAGGGCGAGAGGGATGTTGAGCAGAATCAGGGCCGAGCTGCTGATCGAATTGAAGCTCGAGTAGAGCAGTACGAAGATCAGAAGCAGGGTCACCGGAACCACAAGCACGAGGCGGCGATTCGCCTCTTGCTGGAGCCTGAACTGGCCGCCCCAGGTCACGAGGTACCCCGGCGGCAGCTCGACCTCGCGGTCGATGGCCTGCTGGGCCTCGGCCACGAACGAGCCGATGTCGCGGTCGACCACGTTGCACTGGACGGTGGTGAAACGCTGGCCGTTCTCGCGCTTGATCTGGCGAGGGCCGACGATCTCCTCCATCTCCACGACCTGCGACAGCGGCACCCTGGCTCCGTCCGGTGCGGGCACAAGGATGGACGCGATGGCCTCGGGGGTGTCCCGGTACCGGGCGGGGTAGCGCACACGGATGTCGAAGCGGCGCACCCCTTCGAAGACCTGACCCGCCGTTTCCCCGCCGACCGCGGCCCGAATGGTCTGCTGGACCTGTTCCACGTTGAGACCCCACCGGGCTACAGCCTCCCGATCCACCCGGATCAGCAGCTGGGGCGCCCCGGAGATCTGGTCCGCCTGGACGTCGGCGGCGCCGCGGATGGCTCCGACGACGGCCGCGATCTCATTTGCCTTCCCCTTGAGCAGCTCCAGGTCGTCGCCGAAGAGCTTGATGGCGAGCTCGGCGCGGACGCCTTCGAGCAGCTCGTCCACCGTCATCTGGATCGGCTGAGTGAAGTTGGTGAGAACCCCGGGAATCTCGCCCAGGTGGTCCCGGATGAGATCCTCCAACTGAGCCTGGGAGCCCACCCGCCATTCGTCCTTCGGCTTGAGCAACAGATACATCTCGGCGCTGTTCACCGGATCAGTGTGGGCACCGACCTCGCCGCGCCCGATACGGGTCACCACCGATTTCACCTCGTCGAGCTCCATGAGCCGGCGCTCCACCCGGAGGGCGATCTCAGTGCTCTCCGACAGGGCGATCGACGGCGCCATGGTGAGGCGCAGCACGAGGGTCCCCTCCTGGAGGGTCGGCGTGAACTCGGAGCCAAGCTGCGGCACGATGAGGGCGCCGACGACCAGCAGGGCGACCGCGGTCAAGATCGCGACCCGACCGTGGCCCACGAAGAAGCGCACCAGAGGGGCGTAGGGCCGGTTGAGGGCTGCCACCACCCGCTCGCTTGTGC
>JAOZUP010000498.1 GCA_029938595.1 Thermoanaerobaculales bacterium
ACTGAGGGCTCCGAGAGGAGGATGCGGATAGGGGGCAGCAAATCCGAAATCCGAAATCCGAAATTCCTGCGATGGCCGTGCGGCATTCCTAATTCTTAATTCCTAACTCCGAATTCGTCTCTGCCCTCCTGATAACATGGTTGGGTGCCTTCTTCGGTGCGGGAAGGAGACCCTGGTGCGCAAGCAGTTGGTGCTCACAGCCTCGGGCCGCGATCGGGTCGGGATCATCGAGGAGATGACTGAGCTCCTCCTTCGTTACGAGGGCAACGTGGAATCCAGCCGCATGGTGCGTTTGGGCGGCGACTTCGCCCTCCTGATGTTCGTCTCAGCGCCGGTAGAAAAAATCCAGGACCTTCGGTGCGCCCTCTCGGAGGTGCACTACGCAAAGTATGACGTTCACACCCGGCTCAGCGAGGTTGTCGAGCCCGAGGAGACGAGCGCAGTGCCCTGCGCGATCACCGTGCTCGGAGCCGACCACATGGGGATCATTCACCAGGTCACGCGTTATCTCTCGGAACAGGGGATCAACCTCGAAACCATGACCACGGAGGTGAGCGCGGCGCCCATGAGCGGCACTCCGCTATTCGCCATGTCGGCTGTGGTCAAGGTCCCCCCCCAGCTTGGTGTTGACGATCTGCGCGAAGCCCTCGAGTTCATCGGGGAGGAGACGGGCACCGATACCAAGGTCTTCCCACACATCGACGAAGAGTGACCCATCGCCGTTTCGGCGATGGGATTAAGAGTTGAAAGTTAAGAGTTGAGAGTTGAGTCCTTCACTCTTAACTCTTAACTCTCAATTCTCGTCAGTATGAAAACGGATCCGGCGGATGGGGTTTTTCTGCAACCGGTTCCTCCGGAGGCGCCTCGGGCGGGGCTGCTTCCTGCGGCGGTGCTTCGGTCGGCGTGGCCTTCTTGCGCGAGCGTCTCGGGCGTCGGCGCCGCTTCTTGGGAGCAGCCTTGGTGGCTTCGTCGGACGATGCCGACTGGTTTTCGGCGCTGTCACCGTCGGACTGGCTGCCCTCCTCTGGGGGTGCGGCGACTTCCTTTTCAGGCGTGGACTCGGGCGCCCCTGTCTGGACGGCGCCGGTTTTCTTGCGCCGGCGTCCTCCACGGCGTCGTCGGCGCGGTTTGGTCTTCTCAGTGGCGCCGGCGTCGTCCCCCGCAGTGCTCGTCTGATCGGTTGTCTCGGTTGAGGTTTCGGCCTCCGCGACCTCGGGCGTTCGGGTTTCGGCGCGCCGTTCCTTTGAACGGCCGAGGTCCTGGCCGAGGTCGGCGGCGCTCACCGCGGGTGGGCTGGTTCTCTCTTCGCCCTTGGGCCGCTGTCGCCAGTCGATTCGTTCCTCGGCGCGATGGAGTCCACCGGCGGCGACAATCTCGACCTGAATATCGAACTCGCGCTCGAGTGCGGCCAGCTCCTGGCGGCGCTCGTTCTGCAAAGCGTCGGCTAGCTCGGGGTGAAGCTCAATGCGGACGCCGCCGAGGCGTCCGGTGACCGCCCGGGTCTCGATGCGGCGCAAAATGTTGAGCCCTACCAGTTCGGGGCTGGCGATGGTGCCGGTTCCGATGCAGGTCGGGCAGGGACGATGAGTCCGAAGCTGGAGAGCCTTTTTCAGCCGCTGGCGGTTGATCTCGAGGAGGCCGTTTTCCGACAGACGGCTGGCGGTGGTCCGCGCCTTGTCGTCCTTCATCGAGTCGCGCACCGTTTTCTCCACCTCTCGGCGGTGTTTTACAGAGCGCATATCGATGAAGTCGACGACCACCAAGCCGCCTATATCGCGCATTCGCAGTTGGCGTGCGACCTCGCGCGCCGCCTCGAGGTTGGTGGCAACGGCGGTCTCCTCCTGACTCTTGCCTCGTGTGGCCCGGCCCGAGTTGACGTCTATCGCGGTCAGCGCTTCGGTGCCGTCGATGACTATCGAACCGCCGGAGGGCAGCTCAACCTTGCGTTGGTAAATGCGGTCGATCTGCTCTTCGAGCTGAAAGCGGCTGAATAGCGGCATTCGATCGGTGTAATGGACGAGACGATTTCCCGCCCGCGGCATGAAGGTGCGCATGTAGCCCTGTGCTTTGTCGAAGGCCTCGTCATCGTCGACCAGAACCTCCGAGATCGAGCTGTCGAGGGTATCGCGCAGTGCCTGGACGATGAGATCCTGATCACTGTAGAGAAGGCGCGGACCCTTGCCGGTCTTCCACTCGTCACGAATTTTCTTCCACAACCGCAAGAGCGCGTTGAGGTCGCGATTGAGGGTCTTCTGGGGCTGGTCGAGGGCGTTGGTGCGGAGGATCACGCCGCAGCCTTCGGGCAGCTCCAGCTTGGCAACGCGGTCCTTCACCGCTTGTCGCTCCTCGTCTTCGGCCTTGCGTGACACGCCGCGCACGTCGTCGAAAGGCATCAGGACCAGATAACGTCCGGCGATGCTGATGTTGGTGGTGACCAGCGCACCCTTGTGGCCGACGCCGTCGCGCACCACCTGCACCAGGATCGGCTGCCCGCGTTGGAGGATCCGGTCGATGCGGGGGTGTTTCCCCTCTCCCTCCACCTTCTTGCCATAAGCCGACGGCACGACGTCGTCGGCGCGTACGAGACCGTCCCGCTCCTCACCGAAGGCGACGAAAGCGGCGTCGAGGGACGGTTGGACATTGGCTACGATGCCGCGATAGATATTGCCGCGGCACAGGCCGGATTCGGTGGCGGCGACCTCGTACTGGTCGAGGGTGTTGTCCGAGATGATGGCGATGCGCACCTCTTCGGGGCGCTGGGCGTTGATGAGCATGCGTCGGGTCACGACGTCTCCAATTCGAGTTTCAGGTTTTGTGGGGCGCTCCGCTCAGGAGCGATCTTCCCGCTTGCCGGCA
>JAOZUP010000499.1 GCA_029938595.1 Thermoanaerobaculales bacterium
CGCCGATCGGCCTGACATCGACGAGCGGTGTGCGCGAACGCAGGCGGACCTCGGTTTCCCCACCGCTCGCCCGGAGGAGGAACACATCTTCGGTGTCAAGCACGCTATGCTCGCTCCGAGGGGACATGGACGAGGATACGACTCACCGCCATATCGAATTTGTCGCATGACTTGGTCACTACGCGCGCCAGTCGGTCATACACCGCATGAGCTGGATTTCGGGCGTCCCTCGCGCCGCCGGCCACTACCGCGACGATGCTGGAGTTCTGTGCCCGCCACGGGATCGAGGCGGTGACCGAGCACTTCCCGATGAGCGAGGTCAACGAAGCCCTGGACCATCTCCGTTCCGGGAAAGCCCGCTATCGGATCGTGCTCGACAACGCATAACGCGCATGCCGCCGCGGCCCGTCGTTGGGCCGCGGGTTGTACCGTGACGCGGCTGTGGCGCCTGTTTCAGCCGTCCCCCACGCCTTACCAGGCCGAAAGATCTCCCGACTCGAAGCCATCGACAAACAGAGCGGCGGCAATTGCCGGCACGAGTTGGCCGCGAACTTCGCCGTCTGGATGGGCGGCACTGTGGATGTCCACGTACAGGTTGCCGTCAGCAAGGTCGAGCAGCTCCTGCGGCGACAGCGGAATGCCGTCCACTGCAATCGGACTTGCGGGGTCTGGGAAGTCGAAGATGATCGGGCCGTTCTCTCCGGCGGGCCCCGAGTGCAGGTGGACTGCGGTCGGGTTCACCACATTGTGCTCGATCTCGACGCGGAGGATGTCAGCGTCACTGTGCAGGTATGCCCTGAAAACCGCGCTGGAGCTTTCGGCGTTCGAAGGTACGACGTGGCCGCCATCGCCGACACCGGCGATACCGGCAAAACGGGCCGAGATACCGATCGCTTCGAGCAGCGGTGCGCTGTCTGTGCAGTCAGCGAAGGGCCCGGAATTGACACTCGTTCTGCACGGGGTTGTTGGTGTGCCGCCGCTGAAGTCGGCCGTGGTCACAAGGCCCTGGGTCGTGGCCCCGATGGTCTGGTGGCAGGCCCACACCAGATACCCGGTCGAAGCCCCAAGCGCTTCTCGGTTTGAGCCTTCCGACGCATACCGCCCGCTGAACAGGTAATCCCCGCCCGGGAACGGCGGTGGCACCGGAACATCGCTGAGGTATGTGTTGCCGGCAACCGATCCGGGGTCGCCGTCGCCATCCTGGACCCGGACCAGGAAGCCCGCGGTCGTGGGAGCGGGAGTTCCCGCAGAAGCCCACCTGGTCCCGATGTCGGTGACGTAGAACGCGTCATCCCAACGGCAATCGTAGGGACCGTCGGTGAGGGGGACGAAAAGCTGGGTGCAGTACTCTCGAGGGACATCTACGAACGAGGCGCCGAAGGACCCTTCGTTGGTGTCGTCAAACGGCCGCACCTCGCACGGCAACAGGGGGACCTCACGCCCCGGCCCTATCGCGACCTCTACCTCGACCTCGTTGTTATCGGGCGCGGGGTCGGCCTGGTCCGACTCCGCCGAGAAGTAGCTGAACAGCCAGTCGTCATCGTAGGCGGGGTCGACACCGAGGGTCAGAGTCACGACCTTGGTTTCCGAGGGCCCTATGTAGGTGAGCTCGCACCCGAGCTCCACCTCGCCCCCTCCCATGTCCTCAGCCGAGCAGTCCGGCGCGCCGGGCACCGACGCGACGAAGGAGGTGCCGGGCGGCAAAACGTGGAAGAGGTAGACACCGTCGGCCCAGGCGGGACCGTTGTTGGCCACCGTCACTGTATAGGTGAGCGTACCGCCCGGGCTGGCGGGATCGGGGTAGGCGGTCGCCGAAACGGCAATGTCGGTATCGTCGAAGTTGGGGAAACCGGTGCTCGCCTGCGCCGTGTTGTTCGAGGTATTCGTGTCGTCAGGCACAAAGCTATTCAGAGTGACCTGGGCCAACAGGGGTGCCTCGGCCCACTCTGCGACATGTCCGACGACCGTGATCTGCCGTGAGGCCCCCGAGCCGAGATCATCGTTGTCCCAGGAGCAATTTACCCTCCATGGTCCTTCGTAGATGGTGCAGGTCGGGTTTCCCGGATCGGTGGAAACGGGTGTGACATCTTCAGGAAGGTAGAGGTTCAAATAGTACACCTTCGCCGCCGACGGGCCGTTGTTGTGCACCGTCACCGTATAGACCAGATCGTCCCCGGGCAGCACCGGGTCGGGGCTATCGGTCAGGGCAATCGAGAGGTCCGCCTCAGAGATGATATCGAACGGTCCCGACGTAGAGATTCCCGACCGATTGTTCACCGCGTCGATCGCGCAGATGTGGAAGTACCAGCTCCCGGTGGACAACGTCGAGCTGGTGAATTCGGTCTCGGAACCGTCCAGGTTCTGTGAGCCGCAGGTGGCGGTGGGGCTGGTGCCGAAGTACTGGCGGTAGCCGCTGAGGCCGCTGCCGCCATCGGTCGCGGCGATCCAGGCCATGTCGATGGTGGGGTCGCTCGATTCCTCGCCGACCGTGTGGCTGGTGCTGTGGACGTTCATGGCGCCCGTGTCGGGAGCCTGGGTGTCGATCTTGAGAGGTCCAAAGTGGCGAGTGTTGGTCCAGTTGCCCGCCCCGTCCATGGTCCGGAGGTGGAAGTAGTGGGTGGCCCCGTCCTCAAGAGGGTCGCTCTGTTCGAAATAGGTCCCCTCCACGAGGTGTTGCCGATCCATCTCGGTGTCGGGCAGGGTGTCGGCAGTGGTGTCGAAAATGTATGAATAACCTGCAACGCCGCTGCCTCCGGCGCCATCGGTGGCGCCCACCCAACTGATGCTTATCCTGGGATTGGCCGACCATGTGCCTGGCGTGTGGCTGGAGCTCGAGACCGTCGGGTCGGTCGGG
>JAOZUP010000500.1 GCA_029938595.1 Thermoanaerobaculales bacterium
ATTTCTCACCAGCTTCCAGCTACGGCCGCCGATGCACCACACCCAGCGGTGTTTTCTCGCTTCGGGGTGCTCGACGTACTGTCAAGTACGACTCCGCGCCCCTCAGGTCGAAAACCCCGCTGGGCGCGGCACCTCGCCGCCCTCGCCACGAAACCCGGTAAGAAATACAGGCTAGCCCGATCTTCTCACCGGGTGTTCAGTCTAGCAGAAGGTCAACCAGCAACGAAGGCGCTCCGGTCGACTCGAGCTCGGGCGCGATGGCATGGGCGAGACTTTTCATCCAGCGATCGTAGGTCGAAACCCCCGAAGCGGAGAAACGAGAAAACGTGCCGAGAACCTTGAGCCCGCGCTGGATCCTCACCAGACGCCAGCGCTCCCGCCAGCCGGGTTGGGTTGAGGTGGCCTGGGCCCATGCCTCCATGATCCGCACTCGATCCGACGGGCCGGTCATGTCCGGCATGCCGCGCTCGCACATGAGCGACACCGCGTCATAGGTGTCAGGACCGACCAGCATGTCCTGAAAATCGATGACCCCGACCTCGCCCGTGTCCAGGAAGAACAGGTTGTTGAGGTGGTAGTCGCGATGGCAAACCCGTTTCGGATGGGAATCAACGGTGGTCGCGATCTCGTCCAGCCACGTTCCGATGTCTGGTGGCGGTGCAACTCCTCGCCGGTACCGCAAGTACCATAGTTCGAAGCCGGCCAGTTCCCAGCGCAGGCGAGCGGCGTCGAGCGGGGCATTCCACCTTGGAAGATCGGTCGTTTTCGCTCTTGCCAGCACGACCAGCGGGTCGACAGCGCGCAGGGCCATTTCCACCCTGTCACCCACAGGTGTGGTGGCCAGCATCCGGTCGGCGTCATTCTCACCGAGATCTTCGAGAATCGCCCAACCTCCCTCGAGATCGCGATTGAGGAGCCCTGGGATCCGAAGTCCCCGTGTGGCGCACCAGGAGTGAACCTCGAGATCACGCGCCAGGCGGAATCGATCAGCGGCCGGATAGCGGACCAGAATTGCGGTTCGGTTGGTGGCGTCCAGGAGTCGGCTGTAGCTTCTGGCCGAGGCATCGCCTGGTAGTTTCTCCTCACGGATCCACGGTTCGGGGAGCGTGCCATCCAAGATCACCAGTAGAAGCTAACAAACACAGCGATGGTGAGCAATGAGGTAGGATGGGAAGAGTCGGCTCGAACCGGCGGTTGTGTAGGCGGAGGATGATGGAAGAGTCACGAACCCAAAGGCTGCAAGAGCTGCTCAGACGACTGGGCAGAGCTGTGCACGGTTCGGTGGTGCGATCAGAAGAGGTGCGCACCTGCCTTGACGAACTACATGACGAAGGATGGCGCGCAGTGATGCTCCTCGAAACTTCGTTGGCCTGTGGTGAAAGTGGTTCGGTTGAGGTTGACAGTGGCACTCTCAGGATGCATGTCGATACCGTGGATCCAACCATCCCCGAGTATCGGTTGGATGTTGCTGATGCGCGATTCCTCTCGTCACTCGGTATTTCGGCCGGTCGCCATCGCTCAACGAGCACCGCGCTTGTGCACCCGCCGGCAGAGCGCGACAGCGAATCCGCCACCTGACTCCCCGGTTTTCAATATGAACCTCATCGGTAAGACATCTGCAGAAATTTCACGTCTTCTCACGCCGCACGTGGACCGTGACTTTCGAGGTTCTCAGGTGACGAACTGGATTCTCGAGCGAAACGTTGCCACCTTCGGTGAAATGACCAATTTGCCCGTGTCCCTCCGCGAACTACTGGCCAGGCATTTCACCCTCAACGAGCCAGAGGTTTTAGAGGTAATCGAAAGCTCGGATGGTTCCAGAAAATACCTCATGCGCCTTGAGGATGGGGTAACGGTGGAAAGTGTCACCATGCGTGATGGGCGAAAGGCTACCTTGTGTCTGTCTTCTCAGAGTGGTTGCGCTGTGGGCTGCACATTCTGCGTGACTGGCGTCATGGGTGCCGGGCGCAACCTCCGCCCCGACGAGATCGTCGGCCAATACCGGGTCATGTTGCGCGACCTCGAGGACACGGTGGAGCGGGTGAACGTGGTTTTCATGGGGATGGGTGAACCGCTACTCAACGCCCAAAACCTCGGTGATGCACTCGACGTTCTGTCGGAAAAACTGAGTCTGAAGCGCATCACCGTTTCAACAGCGGGGATCCTCCCCGGCATCCGCTGGCTCGCCGCGCTGCCGCGAAAGCCCAAGCTGGCGGTCTCGCTCAACGCTCCTGATCAGAAGCGCCGCGAGAGGATCATGCCAATCGCGGCGCGATACCCCTTACACGAGCTTTTCGTGGCGCTTCGTGCCTTTCCTCTCGAACGCGGCCGCCGCATAACCTTCGAGTATGTGCTGATCAGGGGTTTTAACGACGCCGAGCTTGACGCCGAGGCCGTAGCCCGTCTGGTCAGCGGTATTCCATCCAAGATCAACGTCATTCCCCTCAACGAGGATCCAGAGTGCTTCCCCGACCTTCGGCGGCCGGATGGCGAGGTAGTTGACCGCTTCGCATCGCGCCTTCGAGAGGCCGGTCTCACGGCGACCATTCGGTGGTCTCGAGGCGCGGATGTGGCTGCGGCGTGCGGTCAGCTGCGAGGGCGTCAGTCTTTGGCGCCGCGGTAGATCAGGGAGAATTGCCGGCCGGCCGACTTGCCGTCACGGCGGTACGAAGCAAAATCCGGTAACGACGCGGTGCACAGGTCAATTTCGGTGATTGCAGAAGGACGAAGGCCAAGCCCCTCGAGGCGAGAACGCAAAAAGCCCCTGAGATCGATGTACTCTCCTTTTCGCCACGCGACTTCGTCGACTCCGAGGGTCTTCAACGCGTCGATGACCTCATCTCCAACCGGATA
>JAOZUP010000501.1 GCA_029938595.1 Thermoanaerobaculales bacterium
ACGTCGAGCACCCCGAAGCGAGAAAACCCCACTGGTTGTGGTGCATCGACGGCCGTAGCTGGAAGCTGGTGAGAAATGCAGGCTAGATTCAAACACATGCTTTCCTGCTCGGTCATGTACAATAACGCCAGCGTATTCGAAGCCAAGCAGAAGGAAGGGCGCGGAGAGTCGTGTCGGCTCGCCACAGTTCATTCGTTTCGTAGGCCCTCACCTTCACCTTGGCGAGGTGCTGAAACTCTTCGGTGGAGCAGCGGTGAAACGGAGGACCGATGATCGGTAGCACGATCTCGCACTACCGCATCCTCGAACGCCTCGGCGGAGGGGGCATGGGGGTCGTCTACCGGGCCCAGGACACCCGCCTCGACCGCACAGTCGCCCTCAAATTCCTGCCCCTCGAGTGGAGCCAGGATCCGGTGCTTCGCGAACGCTTCTCGCGCGAGGCCCGCGCGGCCTCGGGCCTCGACCACCCCCATATCTGCACGATATTCGATGTCGGAGAGTCGCCCGAGGGGCAGCTCTTCATCGCGATGGCCTTCTGCCCCGGCGAGACTCTCAAAGGGCGGGTCCAGCGCGGCCCGATGCCCGCCGACGAGGCGGCCGGCTTCGCCATCCAGATCGCCGAGGCGTTGGAGGCCGCGCACGAGACCGGCATCGTCCACCGCGATATCAAACCTGCCAACATCCTCATCACCGATCGAGACCAGGTTAAGATCGTCGACTTTGGTCTCGCCAAGCTCGCCGGTGAGGCTGCGGTGACTCGGCAGGGCTCGGTGGTCGGCACTCCGGCCTATATGTCGCCGGAACAGGCAAACGGCGAGGAGGTGGATCCACGCAGTGATGTGTGGGCCCTCGGCGCCGTGCTCTACGAGATGCTGGCGGGACGCCGCGCTTTCGCCGCCGATCACGAGCGGGCGATTCTCCTCGCCATCACAACCAAAGACCCGACGCCTGTCGAGACCATGCGCCCCGAAGTTCCGGCGGAGCTGATCCGCATCGTCCGCCGCTGTCTCAAACGCGACCCCGCGAAACGCTACCAGAGTGCGAGCGAGGTGCTCGCCGATTTGCGGCGATTCCGCGGCGAGTCGACCCCGGCCGAGATCGCCACCCAGTCGCTGCCCTCGGCCTCAGGCTTGCGCCGGCGTTGGTTGGTCAAACATCGGGTGCTGCCGGTGGCGGCGGCGGTCGCGGCTATCGTCCTCGCGGCCACCTTTTACCCCACCTTCAACCGGGGCCGAACACAGCACCTGGTGGTCCTGCCCTTCAACTGTCCAGCGGGAGACACCAGGTCCGAGCTCATGTGCATCGGGCTCCTCGACACCGTCACCGCCAAGCTCGCTGAGTTGCGGCGGTTCCGCACGTCGCTGTCGATCGTGCCGGCGAGCGAGGTGCGTGCCGGTAATGTCAGCAGCGCCGAAATGGCCCACAGCATCTTCGGCGTCGACCTGGTGGTCACCGGAAGCGTCCTGCGGCAGAGCAACATGGTGCGCATCCCGGTGCAGCTGGTAGACGCTGTTACGGTCCGCCAGCTACAGTCGCGGACCATCACCACCGAGAAGACCGCCGACTTCGTGCTCCAGGACCGGGTCGTGGAAACCATCGAGGAGATGCTGGACCTCGAGCTCGGCGCCGAGGAGCGGCAGGCGATACGGGTCGGCGGAACAAGCAGCGCCGAGGCCGCCGAGCTCTTCCTCGAGGCCCGCGGCCGAACTCCCACCGCAGCACCCTCCGAGGACCAGCTGACCCACGCCATGGGCCTGTACCGCCAGGCTCTCGAGCTCGATCCCAACTATGCCGAGGCGATGGTCCAATTGGCCGATTCCTGCCGGCAACGGTTCGAGCTCACCAAGGACCCGATCTGGCTCGAGCACGGGTCGGACTACGCCCGGCGCGCGATCGGCGTCGCACCCGATCTGCCGGCCGCCCACTTTGCGGCGGGCCGCCTCGCCCTCGACGCCGCTTCCTACCCCGTCGCGATGGAGCATCTGCAACAAACCATCACGCTCGATCCCCTGAACCTCCGTGCGTACGTGTACGTCGCAGACGCCCATATAGCGACCGGGGATTCCGAGCAGGCAGAGGAGACCCTGGAGCGGGCGGTCCGAACCGGGCCCGACAACTGGTCAACCTTTCAGGAGCTCGGCCGGTTGTACTTCGAGCGCGGCGAGTGGGAGCGCGCCGCGGATTACTTCCGCCGTGTCATCGAGTTGCAGCCGGACTCCAGCGTCGGCTACACCTCGCTCGGCGGCTGCTACCTCTACCTCGGCGATTACGAGGCGTCGCGTGAGAACCTCGCACGGGCTGTGGAGATCGGCGCCAGCGACTGGGCCCTTTCCAACCTCGCGACTCTCGAGTTCTGGGAGGGTGACTGCCCGAAGGCGGCCGAGCTCTACGAACAGGCCCTCGTGATGAACGACGACGATTACCAGGTGTGGAACAACCTCAGCGAGGCGCGCCGCTGTGCCGGCGACCTGCAGGGGGCGCGTGCCGCCTACATACGGGCAGCGGAGCTCGTCTCCTCACACCTCGAGACGACACCCGACGACGTCAAACTGCTGATCGATCTCGCCTCCTACCGCGTGCACCTCGGCGACGATCTCGCGACTCGTGATCTTCTGAGCCATATCCTCACCCTCAACATCACGGGCTCCCAACCAATGTTCGACCTCGCCGCGGTGTACGAGGAGCTAGGTGAACGTGAGGACGCCATCGAGTGGCTCGGACGCGCTCTCGAGGCGGGATACCCCCTCCCAATGATCGAGGACTACGACCTTTTCGAGAAGCTGCCGGAAGATCCGCGGTACATCGATCTTTTAGCTACCTACACCAAGCAAGATTCCGGCAACGATGACCAAT
>JAOZUP010000502.1 GCA_029938595.1 Thermoanaerobaculales bacterium
TTCTTACCAGGTTTCGTGACGAGGACGGCGAAGGGTAGTCAGTTGTTGGGTTTTTCGCGGATCGGGCGACGCAGACGTAGTAGAGCTCCTTCGAGGAGCGCGATTCGCGAAAAGCACGGCAGATGGCGGCCATTCGCCGTCCGCAGTAAACACCAGGTGAGAAGTGCGGGCTGGGTGTGGCATGTTGCTTGCTTCGGCTTCGACGTGAGGACGCTGTTGGAAATGAGAGACGGTAACGAGCCACAATGACCCAAATCGGCAACAAATCTGGCACACGGAGCTCGCTGAGACTGCAATACGCTGGCGCTGCAGTTGTCTTTTTGGTTCTGATCCTCGGCATCATCTTTCTCTTCGGGCACCTCATCTCAGGATCGCTTTCGCGGCGGTACCTGGAGGACGTCCTCGCGGGGGGGCGTGAGGAGGCGCGCCGGATTGCCGCCGAGCTCGGCGGCGCCGAGGCGAGCGAGCTCGACGTCATTGAGACCCGGCGAGAGGTTCTCAGCCGCACCCTGGAGGGCGACCCCGAGCGCCGAATCTGGAAGTCCATCGAGGTCACTGACAGCGAGGGAAAGGTCATCTTTTCGTCCCGGAGTCAGTCGACCGAGGAGATTCCCGAGACCCTCGCTTCGGACCTTCAGCTCCAGGGCGTCCTTTCGGACGAAGCGGTCGTCGAGACAGAAAACCCATACCGGATTTCAGTTCCGCTCGGAGAGGTTGGAAACGTCGTCCTCAACGTGGACCGCACCCAGGTTGCCGAGCGGGTGTCGAAACTTCGAGGTGACCTGTTGTCGCAGACCATCACGATCGCGATCCTGACCCTGACCACTCTTGGGTTCGCGTGGGCGTTTGTCTGGTATCTCATCCAGCGAACGCGACGTCTGGAAGCGCAACAGTTCGAGGCCGAGGAGATGGCCGCGCTCGGTGCCCTGGCCGCCAATCTCGCCCACGAGATCCGAAATCCCCTCAACTCCATTAATCTCAACCTCGAGCTTCTGGGCGAAGACCTCCAGGCCGGAGAGCGGGGAGCACGGGAATCTCTCGCCAGCACGCGCGAGGAGGTTGGCCGTCTCGCCTGTCTGGTGAGCGATTTCCTCACCTATGCCCGGCCCAGCGAACCGAATCTCGCGCCGGTGCGGGTCGACACGATGCTCGAAGACGTGGGCGGGTTTCTGATCGCGGAAGCCAAGGACATGGGCGTCCACCTTCGCGTCATCCCAGGCCTGCCGACTGTTGCGGTGATGAGCGACGAGTCACAACTGCGGCAGGTGCTCCTGAATCTGGTGCTCAACGCGGTGCAGGCGGTGCGGGAGTTGCCGGCGGATCGCCGCGTTGTGGAACTGGATGCTGAGGAAATCTCCGACGACGTGGCGCTGGTCGTTCGAGATCGCGGCAGCGGGATCCCGCCTGACGAGATGGAGCGGGTGCGCAGGGCGTTCTACACCCGGCGCCGTGGGGGGAGCGGGCTCGGATTGGCGATCGCCGAAAGGTTTGTCGAGGCCCAGGGCGGGCACATCGAACTCAAAAACCTCGAGCCTCACGGTTTCGAGGCGCGGGTCGTCTTGCCCATCGACAGCGATGCTGTCAAGATAAGCGGGTGATCGGTCGAGACCGGTGCAATGGAGGTTTGAATGAAACGTAAAGGGCTGATGGCAGCTCTTCTGGCGATGCTCACAATGGGTGCGGGCACGGCCGCCGCCCAATTTCTGGCGGCCGATTTGATCTATTTGCCGGCTGCTACCCACACAAACGGCGAGGGCACCAGCCGGTGGCGCTCCGATCTCTTCATCACCAACGTCGAGGAGGAGGTCGAGATCGACGTCGCCCTCGTCTATCTGCCCACCGGGCTGGTCAACAACAGCGGGAGGTTTATCGACCGCTCGACGTGGCTTGGGGGCCGGGAGGATGACGGATTCGGTTTTGTCGATCCGATGCTTGCTGACATACCGCCGGGCGGCACGGTGGTGCTCGAGGATCCGATCGGGAACTACTTTGACGCCGACGGACAGATCGCGAACTCTGGTGCCATTGTCATCTTTGCCTACGAGGCCAACACCCTCGAGGACGATGGGACGAGAGTGCTCAAGAACGTGATCGTCAACTCGCGGGTGTACACCCCGTTCACGTTCTACCTGCCGGATTCCGACAACGAGGGGGAGTTTCTCGAGGAGACCGGCACCTTCGGTCAGAACTTGCCGGGGGTGCCGTGGTACAACCTCGCCGACCCCTCCGCGGTGGGTGAGAACGGCGATTTCAGTTTCCAGCTCCTCACCGGTGGCGGTGAGGATGAGGATTTCCGGTACAACGTGGGGGTTCTCAATGCTTCTGATCCGTTGAGTACCATCACCATCGTGCTGCAGCCGTTCCAGGGCAACGGTGAGCCGTTTCTCGACGAGAACGAGAACGAAATCTCGCGGATCGTCATCATGCCGCCCCTGGCGCAGAACCAGTACAACAGTGTGATGAGCACCCTCTTTGGCATCGATGAGGCGCCGAACGACGTCACCATCGACGTGAGCGTTGTGGCTTGGGCGTCGGGTAGCGCCGAGCCCATCATCGGCCTGACCGCCTATGGGAACCTGATCGACAATCACACCAACGACCCCACCGCCATCCTGCCGGCATTCGCCTTTCCTTACAACGTCGGTTGCCAGTGGCCGCCGAGCGGCGACGAAACCAAAGGCAAGTCCGTGGGTGTGCCACGGGTCAACCGTCGACCCGTTGGGATACCTGCTCGCTGACAGGGTGGTGAACCGAGAATTGACAACGCCAACGCGGGTGGTATTATCCCGCGGACGCGCGGACTGTATCCGCCTGAAAGGAGAGATCAATGGCTGATCCTGATGACAA
>JAOZUP010000115.1 GCA_029938595.1 Thermoanaerobaculales bacterium
AGGGTTTCCTCGGCATGCCGGTGGACGACGTCCAGGCCACGATCAAGGAGACGGTTGCCGGCCACCTGCGCGGCATCGTCGGCACCCTGACGGTCGAGGAGCTGTATCGCGAGCAGAAGAGCTTCCAGGACAAGGTCCGCGACGAGGCGCACTCGGATCTCGAGGGCATGGGTTTCGAGTTCCGCTCCTTCGTCTTCCAGGCGATCCAGGATGACGAGGGCTATCTCAACGCCCTCGGCCAGCCCAAGATCCAGGAGGCGCTCAAGAACGCTCGCATCGCGACAGCCGTCACCGACCGCGACGCCGCCATCGAGGAGGAGCAGGCGCGGCAGAAAAAAGAGCAGAAGAGGATCGGCGTCGACACCGAGATCGCGGATGCCGACAAGGCGCTCAGTCTCAAGGTGGCCGCGATCAAAAAAGAGGTCGACGTCGCCGACGCGTTGGCGGTCAAGGCCGGTGAGATGGAGCTCAAGGTGCAAAACATCCGCATCGCCGACCAGGAGGTGGAACGCCAGAAGCTCGAGCTCAACGCGCAGATCCGCGAGCAGGCGGACGCCAAGAAGTACGAGGCCGAGCGGCTCGCCGATGCCAAGAAATACACCGTCGAGCAGGAGGCTGCGGCTGAGAGGATGCGGCGCGAGCAGGCGGCAAAAGCCCTCCAGGCCGAGGGCATCGCCAAGGCGGAGGCCGAGTCGGTGCAGCGGCGGCAGATCGGCCTCGCCGAGGCCGATGCCATCCTGGCCAAGGGCGAGGCCGAGGCCGAAGCGCGGCGCAAGCTGGCCGAAGCCCTCAAGCTCTACAACGAGGCCGGTCTTTCTATCGAGGCCCTCAAGGTGCTGCCCGAGATCGCGGCCGCGGTCTCCGAGCCGCTGGCGCGGGCCGGCGAGACTACAATCATCTCGACCGGCGGCGGCCAGGGCGACGGCACCGGCGCCGCCCGCCTCACCGACGACGTCATCCAGGTCCTGAGCCAGCTCGGCCCGGTCATGAAGCAGCTCTCGGGGGTCGATCTCGAAAACCTCCTGCAGAACATCTCGCGCCTGCCGGGTGCGGTGGCTGACAACATCGAGAGCGGCAAGCAAAATGCGAAGGGAAAGGACACGGGCAAGGTCTTTGGAGACGAGTAGATGAGCACCTCGCGCAAGCTCAATACGCTGCTCTTCGAGCTGCAGACCGCCCGGTCGCCGCTCCAGCAGGCCAGGATCCTGGTGCGCGGGTGGCGAACCCTCCGTGAGCTCAGCCCAACCGACCGCCGGCTGCTCGCCAACCACGCCGGATTCGACGGCGCCGAGGAGATCCTCGAGGGTCTGGCGAAGCGGCGCGGAGGACTCGCGCCGGCGATGCTGCTGCGGGTCCTCGCCAACGCCCGTTCCACCGACGGTGCGGCGGTGGGCGAGCTGCTCTCCGCTGCGCGGGATCCTCTGCAGCGCGACGAAGCCATCACGCGAGGCATCGACCTGGCGGCCGAGCTGCTCGCCGATCCCGAAGATGTCGGAGAGGACGACCACCAAGAGGTCGCCGAGGCGTTGGTGGAGGTACCGGAGGTTGAACCCACCATCGAAGAGCGCCCCGAGGAAGTGCTGGCGGCTCTCAGCGCCCTCGAAGAAGATGAAGACGAGGACGGTGAGGAACCCGAGGCCGAGCCCGATCCGCCTCCGCCGGAGCCCGAACCGGATTCGCCCGCCGAACCGGAGCCAGAGCCTTCACCTGTCGTCCCTCCGATTGTCGACTGGAGCCGATGGCAGACCACGTCCCGAACTCACCGGTCGGCGCCAACACTCCACGCGGAGGCGCCTCAGCCAGCCGATGATTCGGGATCGCGGCAATCCGACGCGCAGATCGTGCTGGGTTCCCCCGATGCGGAACCGTCGGTCCTTTCCCGGCTCCTAATGCTGCGCCGGGAGTTGCCTGGCTTCGTCGGGTCGAGCGTCGAAACCCTGCGCGAGCTCGTCGAAGGGTTTGAGGACGGCTGGGCGCGAAGGCGCGCCCTCGCGGCGTTCCTCGAAGCAGGAATTCCGGAGAGTCGAGACGATGCCCTCGATCTCGTCGCTACCCTGAAACGCGAACTCGACAGGCGATGGTGCCTCGGGATTTTGGCGCGTCGCGGCGACCTGAGCGGTGCCACGCTCGACCGTGCACTGGGGTTCGTCTCCTCACCCTCAGCACGGCGGCGCATCGAAGCGGCCGCTGAGCAAGGCTGACCGAGCGCCGAAGGCGCGATAGATACATAGCCTGGGGCTCACGCCCCAGGCTATGAATCTGTCGCCGCTTCGCGGCTGATTCGAACCATCATGACGAAACACGGGAGTTTCGTTATGTGGTTCACGCCATGCTTCGTGCCACCTCGCGCAGTCTTTCCGCGAGCAGGGTGTGGCGCGTGCGCACCGTGGCGTTGTTGACTGCCCGGCCGAGGGCTCTTTTGGAGCCGACGATCACCACCAGGCGGCGGCCGCGGGTGATCGCTGTGTAGAGCAGGTTGCGCTGCAGCATGATGTGGTGCTGGTGGTGGAGAACGATGACCACCGCCGGGTACTCGCTGCCCTGGCTTTTGTGAATGGTGCAGGCGTAGGCGGGAACAATGTCTTCGAGATTATCCGGCGGGATCACCACCAATCGGTCGTCAAAGCGAACCGCCAGCTCGCGCTCTTTGAAATCGATGCCCTGCACTTGTCCGAGATCGCCGTTGAAAACATCGAGCTCGTAGTTGTTGCGGACCTGCATGACCTTGTCGCCGACCCGAAAACGCCGCCAACCGACCGCAAGCTCGCGACCCCCGGGGTTGAGCTGGGCCTGGAGTCGTTCGTTCAGACGTGTTACGCCAAGTACACCCCGGTGCATGGGAGACAGCACCTGGATGTCCGCCACCGGGTCGAGACCGAAGCGTTCGGGGATGCGCCGCGCCGCGAAGTCGATGGCGAGCTCGGCCGCTTCCTCGGCGTCGTCCCTGGCAACGAAGAAAAAGTCGCTCTCGTCCGGATTGGAGTCGGTGAGGGGCATTTCTCCGGAGTTGACGCGGTGGGCGTTGTCGATGATGTGGCTCCGTTCGGCCTGGCGGAAAACCCGGTCGAGCCGAATCACTGGAAGGGTGCCGGACGTGATGAGGTCAGCGAGGACGTTGCCGGGACCAACTGAGGGCAGCTGGTCCGCATCGCCGACGAAGACGATCCGGCAGTTTGGTGGAACCGCCTCGAGCAGCGCCGCCGCCAGCTCGATATCGAGCATCGAAATCTCGTCGATCACCAGGCAGTCCGCCTCGATGGGGTTTTCGCGGTTTCGGCTGAAGGCGCGGGTCATGGGGGTGAACTCGAGCAGGCGGTGTATGGTCCGCGCCTGAAGACCAGTGGCCTCGGTGAGGCGTTTAGCGGCCCGGCCGGTAGGGGCTGCGAGCACGACCTGGAGATCTTTCCTGCCGAGGATCTGGACAACGCCTCGGATGAGGGTGGTCTTGCCGGTTCCGGGGCCGCCGGTGATCACCACGGCCTTCTCGTTCAAGGCTGCGGCCAATGCCTCGAGCTGGCGGGGCGCGAGACGGATATTGGTCTGTCCCTGGTACCAGGCGACGGCGGTGCTGATGATGATGGGTTTTCCTCGAGAGGGTGTGCCGACCAATTCGGTCAGATCGAGGGCGACTGTGGCCTCGGCCCGCTCGAGACGGGGGATGTAGATGGCGGGCGGCTCGTCTGTCCGTGGATGCACGATAACCAGCTGTCGTGCCACCAGACCGGCCAGGGCCGACGGGAGACTCTCCGGATCCGCCTCGAGAAGGGTGGCCGCGGCGCTCAGTAGTTGGTCCTCCGGGAGGAAAACGTGCCCCTGAACGGATGCCTCGTTGAGGGTGTGCAGGACCCCGGCCTCGAGGCGTTCGGGAGCGTCGGCCGGAACCCCGAGCTGACGCGCGATGCGGTCGGCAGTCAGAAAACCGACGCCAAAGACCTCCTCGGCCAGCCGGTAGGGATTCGAACGGACGACATCAACGGCCCCCGGTCCATAGCGGCGGAATGCCTTGACGGCGACCCCGGGGGCGACCCCGTGGCCGGTGAGAAAGATCATGATCTGCTGGATGCCGCGATGCTGATCCCAGGATTCGCGAATACGGTCTAAGGTCGCCTGCCCGATGCCACGGATCTCGAGCAGACGGTCGGGGTCGTTTTCGATGATCTCGAGGGTCTCGAGTCCAAAGGCGTCAACAACCTGCGCGGCTCGCTTTTCTCCGAGACCCCGGACCTTCCCCGACCCCAAAAAGCGCCGAATGCCGTCCAGAGTCGACGGCGCAACCTGGACATAGGACTCAACCTCAAACTGCTCGCCATACTTGGCGTGGTTGATCCAGCGCCCGCTCAATCGGAGCTCGTCCCCCGGACGTACTCCGAGCAACGGACCGATCGCGGTCAATGTCGGTGCGTCGTCGGGTTCCAAACGAAGCACGCACCAGCCATTCTCATCGTTGGTGAAGAGAATGCGGGCAACCCTGCCTACAACGACGTCACGGTCTCCGGTTTGGTGCTTTGGCATCAAGGGGATTGTACGGCAGATCGCCGTTTCCATCACCTCGTGATGCTTGAATGGGGTGCTTTTTCAGCCCTGCGGGTGCTCTCGACGGATTGACTGAATCACTTCGTCCAGCTTCTGAAGGAAACGTGATCGGTCACGCTTCTCCAGCGGCGGCGGCCCACCGGTTATCTCACCCGCGCCACGAAGTTCTGACAACAGGTCGCGAGTCGCGACTGCCTCACCGATGTTGTTATCCGTGAACGGCTTTCCGGTTGAACCGATCACGCGTGCGCCTTCCTTCAGGCAGCGGCTCGCAAGCGGAATGTCAGCCGTGATCACGATGTCCTGAGGTTTCACGTGTTCGACAATCCAGTCATCGGCCGCATCGAATCCGTCCCCTACAACTTCGAGTGAGATCCATCGTTCATTCGGAACTCGCATCCACGAGTTGGCCACCAAAGTGACGTCAAGGTGGTATCGGCCTGCAACGCGGTACACCTCCTGTTTGACGGGGCACGCATCAGCATCGACAAATATATGCAGCAATTGAAGATCCTCATACCTAAGATGAGCGAACCGAACCGCGCGCGGCGCGGGCTCGGATTCGCTGCGCCGAATTTTCGGGCGGACAGGTGGAAACGGAACCCGGTGAGAAGTACGGACTAGTCAAAATGCTCAGCATCCGGTGGAATGGCCGTCCATGCATGCCGTCTGGCCTCGTAAACTGACACTGTCGGTGCCGGGAAGGAGGGATCGGCGAATGCTCCTACGGGAATGGCGACGAGATCGGGTTCCGGGTCTTGTTGGTAGAAGACCGTGGAGCCGCAAGCTGGGCAGAAATGGAAGGTGATGCGATCGCCGCTGTCCGCGGTGCGGACGTACTGGGCTGAGGTGCCGCTGATGCTGACCCTGTCATGTGGGAACCGCGCCTGAGCGCCGAACGTGCTTCCGGTCCGGCGCTGGCAGGCCAGGCAATGGCACATTGAAATCCGGACCGGCTCACCCTCGGTTGCGGCGTTGAGTTGCCCACAGCTGCATGCCGCACGGCGAGTCGTCATAGCTTCTCTCCCTGGGCCTCTCTCAGGAGGATCGACAGTCCCCATGCGCCCCACGCCGCAATCAGAAGACATACAACCCAGTACGGCCCTTCACTGGAGACGTTCCATCCGGCGGCGTCCCGAGCATCGACGAGTGCCGCAAGCGACACGACCGGCCAATACACCGTGATTCCCAGTGCCGCAGCCAGTGCAATTCGGCCCCAGTTGGCGCCGCGCCAGTGGCCAATCAAGCCGGCAAAGAGAATGGGGATGTACGTCAAGAGGTCACCCAGCGCAAATCCGTACCAAAACGCGGCCCCGACCTCCGTAATCTTCTCCACCGGCTCCTGTGTGCCCATCGCCACCCCCAGTTCATAACCGAATGCGGAGATACCCTGGGCATATACCAACCAGATCAGCACAAGCCATCCGGGGCCCTGCAGTGCCCAGAAGGCAAACCCTCGTGGTTTCGTCGTGCTCATGTCAAGCCTCACCTTTCTCTCTGTACGTCCGAATGCCAAGAGCACCAGCATCACAAGGAGGCCTCGCCACTCTAAGGTCTACGTTTCCGCAGCCGATGCCACCCAATTTCCCAGATTGCACGAAACCTTCGTTCCAGGAATAGCCATTCGAAGAGGGGTGACAAAAAGAAGAGCCACCGAACAGCAATCTCTTCGAATCCCTCGACTGTGACTCCATCGGTGGTTTCGAAGAACCGTACCTCTCCTCGACCACGCCAGAACCCCCGAAAAACCCACCGGACCACCTTGTTCTTTTCCTGATCCGTGTTCTTTGCCACAAGAGGAAAAGGGAAGCGTTTCAAGGGGACTGCAAACCAGCCATCACCAAGGTCCTTTGCGCCCCCGGCCAACCCGTACAAACGAGTCCAGTCGGCAGGAGTGTGGAAATAGGAGTACACCTCGGCAGCAGCGAGGTTGAAATGCTCGTTGAATCTGATGATCATGATCCTGGTGTGCTTCCTTCGAGAAATAGACTACGCGCATCCCTCACATCGATTCGATCGCCAACGAGGGCTATGACGAGAAGAGATGCGTGATCAAAGGAGCAGATCACGAGTAGAGAACGGTGCCGGGATCATCTTCAGACATTTTGACGATTCTCTCGAATTTCATACCCAACTTCTCGAGGACGCTGATTGAGGCGAGGTTCTCTTCTGAGGTCAACCCGACGATTTTGTCGATCCCCAGTGTCGAACGGCCGTATTGCACCATCGCTTCAGCAGCCTCGTACGCAAACCCACGTTTCCAATACTCCGGCAGAATGGCAAAGCCAACATCCGTTACATCGAGAGACTCCCGGTAAATGAGTCCGCATACACCGATTGGAACTCCGCCCTCCTTCCGCTCAACCAGAAACTGACCGTAGCCGTGCCTCTTTTGGCGCGTCCAGGGTCCTTCCAGGATGAACTGCCTTGCGTCGTCCAGATTTCTTACCCCTTTGTCACCGATATTCGACAGGAACGACGGCTCACTTACTAACCTGAAAACGAACTCAGCATCGTCAACCGTCAGCTCGCGAAGCCGCAACCGAGGGGCTTCAACAATCATCATGTCCGACCATTCGCCGTCCTCGTCACGAAACCCGGTGAGAAGACCGGGCTAACCCATGCAAAATGCGTTGAGTTTGTTGCCGTCCAGGTCTCGGAAGTAGGCGGCGTAGAACCCACCGTCCCCACGTGGGCCGGGTGCACCCTCGTCTGTTCCACCAAGGTCGATGGCCTTCTGATAAATGGCATCGACCTTGTCCTGGCTGTCTACGGCAAGGGCAACCATGACGCCATTACCCACGCTGGCGGCTTTGCCATCAAACGGTTTTGTTACGGACAGTGCGGGTTTGTCTGGAGCGACAGCCCACGCGATGAACGTGTCTGTCTCCATAAAGCGACCTGCGCCGATCTCCTGGAGAAGAGCATCATAAAACTCAACCGCGCGGTCCAGGTCGTTGGTTCCGAGTGTCACGTATCCGATCATGATTTCCTCCTGAGTCTTCTTGATGCGCGAAGTGTACCTTAATGAGGGCCAGTGCCGATGAGCTGCCCAACGGTTCGATCTCAGTGCCTCTATAGGACCTACGGAATCGCAAAGACTCGCCTTGCTATCACCGTCACGGCAAGGCAAGTGCCGACATAGGTGAGATTAACAAAGGCACGGACCAGCCACGGCCTGCCCGAAAAATCCAATCCTGCCGCGCGTCCAATCACCACCCCGACGCCGAGAAGGAAAAACCAGGGCGTAAACAAAAAGGTTACGGATCCCCGAATGGCCATGATTACCAAGTCGTGTAGGGCGCCGCAGACCACGAATGTCAGGATGAGTGAGGCTGCCGGTGGTAAGACTCGTCTCAGTGGCGAATTCACATACTTCGCCAATCCGTATCCCCACACAGGATTCCAATACTGCCAGAATCCGGCAAAAGAACCGGCCCCAAGAGAGCGGCGAAACATGTTCCGGAGCGAGCCGGAAGAACCTACAGGCACACCATTACGCCGACGGATGTACTGGGCGAGAGTCATCCTTCGTCGTTGCGGCTGCCTATGTGCACTCAACCATTTCTGATTTGTGTTCATATTCTCGTCCTCGCCTCGAGAGGTCCAAGCCATCCTCCGCCTAACGGTTCGAATTCAGCGGACCGGGACCGCGGCCGCCGCGGGCCCGGGTCCGCTGGAATGAGTTGTTAGGCCGAACAAACACTAGTTTGCCATCTTGATGTCTGCGAGCTGAGTGACGCTTCGAACGTCAACGTCAGAACGGACCTCGAGTCTCACCCCCCGTCCCTCAGCGAACTTCTGAGAGTTGTCGATGATGTCGAGTACTGAGGGCGGCAGGTCGCTGTCGTGGGCTGCATCGACTGCCTTCTGACCCAGAGCAAATCCCGCGTAGAAGAACCCGTCTGAAGGGGTCAGGTATAGCACTGCACGCTTCTTATGTTTCAGGCGAAGAGCCCAACCCCACTGTTTTCCAGAGAACCCCCACTCCTCCGCCAGAGGGTCGAAACGGGACCTGACGTTGGAAATGAGTTGATCCCACAGTTGGGCGGCCTGACCGAGTATCCCGGTCAGTTCTCCCCGTAGGGGTTCCTTGGATTTGTCATCAAACGCGCTTAGTGCCATGGTCTGTGGGCCTTTCAGCGGAGGATCTCGGCATACGCCTAACGGTTCGAATTCAGCGGACCGGGGCGGCGGCCGCCGCGGGCCCGGTCCGCTGAAACGAGATGTTAGGCATCATGTCAGGTGGTCCGGACTTCACGAAGGTAACGGCCCAGTCGCGCTGCAGCTTCGGATAGCCGGCTACCGTCAAGCAGGCCCGTCGTGCCGCCGACTCGATGGCTCGGCACTCCGCGGCTGAGGCATGATGGCGTGGTTCGATGACGAGGAAGAGTGAACCAGGCTTCAAGGCGCGGTGGACGTTTGCCATCAAGCGGGCGGGGTCCGAGGCATGGTGGAGTACATACACAGCAAGGACGAAATCGAACTGCCCTTCGAGATCCTCGATCGCAAGGTCTTGCTCCGTACAGAGGCGAGGTTCGATTCGCGGGGAAAGCCGAGATCGGGCTAGACGCCGTTCAAGTGTCTGTATGGTCTCGGGCTGGAGATCAAGGGAAACGACTCGGCCGTTCGATCCCACCAGTCGCGCCATGGCGATGCTGTGGAGGCCCTCCCCACAGCCTACCTCAAGTGCTGTCATGCCAGGCTTGACGAAGTGCTTCAGCACCGTTGTGGGTCGCTCGACAATGTGTCTGAGCGGCCACATCAAGAGCGAGTCAATCCAACGGGTCAGGTCTTGGCTAGCCATAGGGAGCGCTCGATTTCCGCCTAACGGTTCGAGTTCAGCGGACCAAAGCCGCGCAACGCGCGGATTTGGGTCCGCTGGAACGAGGTGTTAGACATGTTGGCCTTCAGGCAGGAAATGCCCAGCGCGGGACCTACGAAAAGGGCGTTGCGTTTGACGAGAGTGAGACATGAAAGTGAGGCCGTTCTTGAGCCCTGAAGCTGAACGGTTGTTTTGGCGGTCAAGCGGTCGTTTGAGCGGCCAAACGGTGGTTCTGCCGGTTGAGCGGAGGTCCGAGCTCGGCGCTCGTGGGTGATTCTTGATGACCCTGCCATCTCCTGATTGCCTAACGGTTCGAATTCAGCGGACCGAACCCCGCAGGGGTGAGGGTCCGCTGGAATGAGGTGTTAGGCCCATTGGTTCCAGGGTCAGGATTACCAAATGCAATATTCATTGTGGTTTACCTCATCGGTGACGATTCCTTCGGAAAGATACAGCTTGGCCAGTTCTTCAAGGTGGGTGAATACCGAATCAGCCTTATCACCGTAGGATGTGAACATACAGACCATCTGTTGACCATCGTAGATCGACGTGATCTGAAGTTCGTGCCCACCGCTATGAACGTCGAGTTCACAACCATCATCGAGAAGCTGCGAGATGTTCGGATACTGCGAGTTGAATGAGCTTGTCATGGCGCTCCAAGATGGCCTAACGATCCGAATTCAGGGGACGCGGACCGCGCTCGCGCGGACCGCGGCCCCCTGGAATGAGCCAGTTAGGGCCCGCGAGAGTTCTGTTGTGCTTCGAGCTCATGAAGACTCCCAATGAATGCTGCGATGAGTTCATCTGGATTCCGATGGTCTGGTCGCTCCAGCCGGATATCGATTCCGTCGCCC
>JAOZUP010000503.1 GCA_029938595.1 Thermoanaerobaculales bacterium
ATCGTCTCCCGGTTCATGGTCCGCTGATTGGCAAACAGCCAATCGTGAAACTCCCAGTACTTGCCCTGATCCTGGGCGCACAGCGCGGCCTCGCCGGCGAGCTGCGCCTGGGGGTGGTTCGGCTGCGGCAGGTTCTTGAAGACGTGCCGGATCTGGCCGTCGTAACGCTCCATCAGCGCCTTGATGGTCGGTTGCACCCGGCTGCAGTACGGGCACTGGTAGTCGGTGTACTCGACAAGAACTATCGGCGCATTTTGCGGCCCACGGGACGGAGTCCCCTGGCCGATGGCTACCGTGACCCGCGGCGGCTCGAGCAGGATCTTCACGCCGGCATCGGCAAAGAGGGTCTTTCGCAACTCCTCCTGCAACTCGCGCTGCTGGCGCTGATTGAGGGCCTGGGCGACCTGCTCCCGGGCCTCCAAGTCGTCCTCGGCCAGTTGTGACCGGTACTGGGTCATAACCTTGACGATCTCTCCGTCGTCTGGCTCGACCGCCTTGTCGGCGATGTGCTTTTTGAGGTACTCCCCGCTGGTCATGCCTTCGGCCGTGGCCTTCTCGGTCACGAGCCGCTGGAATATCTCCGATCGCAGCTGGTTCATCTTGGCCTGGTACATCTGCTGCCGCAGGTTCAGCAGTGAGGGTCCGATCATGCCATCGAGCTCGGACTCCGTAATCACCTCGTCGCCGATTCTCGCCACCACTGGGTCGCCGGCCACGGCCGGCGCCGCAGGCGGCTGCTGAGCGCACGCCACCGCGGCCACAGTCAACAGGACGCACCCCATTGTCATCCACATTCCGGTTTTCACTTCGAATCCTCCAGTCGTTACCGCCCGGAGGGTGTTGAGAAGCGGATTGCCCCGTTCCGAAACGGCTTCTCCACTATCGCCGCAACAACCCTCAAGGTCAATTGTCGTCTGTTAAAGAAGTGCAAATCACCTCATTCTATTCCGCACGATCTGTTTGGGCAGCCTCTTGTCCCTGGTATTGTTACCACCGTGGCTCTCACCGAACTGCTTCCAAAGGACGACACATGAAAATTCGCGCTCTGTTCTCGATCCTCGTTCTTGCCACAAGCCTGCCGCTTTTCGCGCAGGATGAACCGGCCACGCAGACTCTTCCTCCGTCCCCGGTTCAGTGGTCCCTCGGTCTCGGTGTCGTCTCGTCGCCACGGCCGTATGTCGGAACAGACAACTCGGTCCTGGTGATGCCTCTCGTCCAGCTCGAGTACAAGAAGCTCTACGTCCAGGGAATCCGAGCCGGGTTCCACCTCTTCGAGAAAGGAGACCTGGCATTCGACGCCCGCGCCCGCATCGTTTTTGCCGGTCTCGACCCGGACGATTCTCCGGCGCTCGACGGGATAACCGAACGAAAGTCGTCGATCGAAGGCGGCTTCGCCCTCGACTGGAGTCCCGGCAAGTACCTGCTGAGCGCCACGGCCTTCACCGATCTTCTCGGCCGCTCCGGCGGCCAGCAGGTGGGTCTCGACTTCTCCCGCGCCTGGACCTTTGACCGAACGCGGTGGGGCCTAACGCCGTCGATTGGGGCCGTTTGGCAGAGCAGTGACTTCGTCGACTACTACGTCGGTGTCACGCCGGAAGAGGCCCGCCCGGGACGGCCGCCGTTTCAGGGCGAGTCAGCGGTCAACTTTCGGGCCTCGATCTTCGCCTTTTACTATCTGACGATGCGGGTCAACTTTGTTGCTCTGCTCCGCGTCCAGCGCCTCGACGACGAAATTTCCTTGAGCCCGATCGTCGACAAGCCCCGCGGCTACTTCGGTCTGTTTGGCGTCAACTACAGGTTCGGCAGGCTCCCTCCTAGAGCATCCGCCGATTGAGCGTCCTTGCGCTTGAACTCGAAGACCGATTAAACTCTTCAACCGAGACCGACCAGGAGGTGCCCCGTGACTGCAACCATCGATCAAGACTACCGTCAGCAGCTCTTCGACAGATTCGTGCGCTACGTCAAGGTTGACACGAGGTCCGACGAGGCCTCGGAGTCGAGCCCGACGACCGAGAAGCAGAAGGACCTGTCGCGAATGCTCGCGGAAGAGCTCAAGGAGCTCGGCTGCGACGACGCCGAGATGAACGAGTGGGGCTACGTCTTCGCGACGGTGCCCGGCAACGTGCCGGCCGACCATCCCGCCGCCGGCAAGGTGCCGACCATCGCCCTCATTGCCCATGTCGACACCTACTTCGGCACCTCGGGTGAAAATGTGAAACCGCAGATCATCGAATCGTATGACGGTAGCGACATCGTGCTCAACCCCGAGCAGACTTTGAAAGTCGCCGACAACCCCAACCTCGAGAAGGTCGTCGGTGACACCATCATCCACACCGACGGCACCACCCTCCTCGGTGCCGACGACAAGGCGGGAATCGCCGAGATCATGACTGCCATCGCGTGGATGAAGGACCACCCGGAGTTCATCCACGGCCCGATCCGCATCGCCTTCACCACCGACGAGGAGGTCGGCCGCGGCACCGAACACTTCGACGTTGAGGCATTTGGCGCCGACTATGCCTACACCCTCGACGGCTCCGATCTCGGCGAGATCGAGGACGAGACATTCTGCGCCGACACCGCCAACGTGACCATCATCGGCCACGACGTCCACCCCGGCTACGCGAAGGACAAGCTGGTCAACGCGCTGCGGGTGGCGGCCGCGATCATCGAGGGCATCGACGATCGTTGGCTCCCCGAAACCACCGAGGAACGCGAGCCCTATCTCCACCCCTACATTGCGTCCGGCGACGTCACGAAGGTCGATCTGAAGGTGCTGGTCCGCGCCTTTTCGGTCGAGAAGTTGAACGAGCGCGAGGACCACCTCAAGGAGGTGATCGT
>JAOZUP010000504.1 GCA_029938595.1 Thermoanaerobaculales bacterium
ACCTCTGAGTTCACGGGAATCGGAGTGTTCTGGTTCGCCGTCGTTTCCTTCGTCGTCCTCAATGCCTCCATCGGCTATGCGGTCGCCAGCCCGGGTGACGAGGCCGTAGAACCGCTCTGGCTGTTCGTGCTGGCCATGGGTTTGCACTTTCTGGCCAACGACTGCTCGCTGGTTGAACATCACGGCACACGATACGAACGCATCGGACGGTGGTTGCTTGCAGGAGGGCTGGTCGCCGGATGGCTCATCGGGATGGTGCCCAAATTCGAAATCCCGCCCGAAGCGTTGGCCCTGGTGCTAGCCTTCATCGCCGGCAGCACGATCTTGATTGTTCTCCGCAACGAGCTGCCTGACACCGACCGCACAGCCGATGTCACCGCGTTTGCTTTGGGGGCTTCGGCCTACGGGGTCTTACTGTTAGCTCTCGGACCGTCGGGGTGAGCCTCGAAGCCGGCGAGCTCTGAAGGTGGGCTTAAGCCCACCCTAGAGCCTAGCGAGATATTAGGGATATCATGCGAGTACCGGTTCGTAGGGGCGGGGTTTATCCCCGCCCTATTAGATTCTGAAGGTGGCCAAGGCCCACCCTTGCCTATCCCTTATTTCTCACTAGTTTTTAGGCGTGTGGAAACCGGCGTCCGGCCATATCATGTCTGAAGAGGAGGATGTGGCGGCCTGGATCGGGCTCTGATATTTTAGGCGAGAATCAACATCGATCCGGCTACTCGCGATCTTCCACCAAGGAGGTTTGAATCATGGGCAAGACTATCGGCATCGATCTTGGAACCACCAACTCGGCGGTCGCAGTCCTCGAGGGAGGCGAAGCGAAGATCATCGTCAATCCGGAGGGCAACCGCACCACGCCGTCGGTGGTCGCCTATCTCGCCGACGGCGAGGTCGTGGTCGGCCAGCCGGCCAAACGCCAGGCGGTCACCAACCCGACGAACACTCTCTCTGCCATCAAGCGTCTGATCGGGCGAAAATTCGACGACGAGGTCGTGCAGAAAGACATCGAGATGGTCCCCTACACGATCGTCAAGGCCGACAACGGCGACGCCTGGGTCGAGGTCCAGGGCAAAAAGCTGGCGCCGCCGGAGATCTCCGCACAGATCCTTCGCAAGATGAAGCAGACCGCCGAGGAGTATCTCGGGGAGAAGGTCACCGAGGCGGTGATCACGGTCCCCGCCTACTTTGACGACTCACAGCGACAGTCGACCAAGGACGCCGGCCAGATCGCGGGTCTCGAAGTGAAGCGGATCATCAACGAGCCCACCGCGGCGGCGATCGCCTTCGGGCTCGACAAGAAACCCGGTGATCGCACGATAGCGGTCTACGATTTCGGCGGCGGCACCTTTGACATCTCCATCATCGAGATCGCCGACGTCGATGGACAGCACCAGTTCGACGTGCTCTCCACCAACGGCAACACCTTCCTCGGCGGCGAGGATTTCGACGTCCGTCTGATGAACTATCTGGCGGACGAGTTCAAAAAGGACCAGGGCATCGATCTCCTTGGAGATCCGATGGCCGTGCAACGTCTCAAGGATGCCGCGGAGAAGGCGAAGATCGAGCTTTCGTCCGCCCAACAGACCGATGTCAACCTGCCCTTCATCACCGCCGATGCCTCCGGGCCAAAGCACCTCAACGTCACCGTCACCCGCGCCAAGCTCGAGTCGCTGACCGAGGATCTGGTCCGGCAGACCGTCGAGCCGTGCAAGAAAGCACTGGAGGACGCCGGGAAGGACATCTCCCAGATCGATGATGTGATTCTGGTCGGTGGCCAGACCCGCATGCCGCTGGTGCAGGATGTCGTCAAGGACATCTTCGGCAAGGAACCGCGCAAGGATGTCAACCCGGATGAGGCCGTGGCGGTCGGCGCCGCGATCCAGGGGGGCGTATTGGCCGGCGATGTCGACGACGTTCTGCTCCTCGATGTCACACCGCTGTCGCTGGGTGTGGAAACGCTTGGTGGTGTGATGACCAGATTGATCGAGCGCAACACTACCATCCCGTCGCACGCCAGCCAGGTCTTTTCGACCGCGGAGGACAACCAGCCGGAAGTGACGGTGCACGTCCTTCAGGGTGAACGCGAGCAGGCTGATGCCAACAAATCACTCGGTCAGTTCAACCTGACCGATATCCCGCCGGCCCCCCGCGGAACGGCCCAGATCGAGGTCTCGTTCGACATCGACGCCGACGGCATTCTCAACGTCTCGGCCAAGGACAAGAACACCGGCCGCGAGCAGTCGATCGTGATCAAGGCTTCGGGCGGCCTCGACGAGGACGAGATCAAACGCATGGTGAAGGACGCCGAGACCCACGCCGACGACGACCGGAAATTCCAGGAGCTTGTCCAGGCACGCAACCAGGCCGACGCGCTGGTGCACTCGACCCGTGCGGTGCTGCAGCAGGTTGGCGGCTCCATGAGCGAGGACGACACGTCGCGAATCGAGGGGATGATCAGCGATCTCGAGGAGGCCATCAAGACCAAGGATATCCAGGCCATCAAGGACAAAACACAAGCGCTGGCCGATGTCGCCGGGAGTCTCGCGCAACAGGCCCAGGCACCGCCTGAGCCGCAAGGCGCCGGCGGGCCGCCATCCGGAGGTGCGGATGACGACGTCGTGGACGCGGAGTTCGAGGAGGTATCTGAATGACGGCGGGGCCGGATTCGCTGCACATCGTGTGTCCACACTGCGACACCGTCAATCGGATCCAGGCCGCACGAATCGACGACCACCCGAACTGCGGAAAGTGCAAGCAGAAGCTCTTCACCCCAGGCCCGGCGATCCTGACCGAGAGCAACTTCGACAAGCAGATCACGCGCAATGACATCCCGGTG
>JAOZUP010000505.1 GCA_029938595.1 Thermoanaerobaculales bacterium
GAGATGACCCGGCTCTCCCAGGACGTAGAAGACGTCGCTTTTCTCTCCTGGGCAAAGCCGGCATCGGACACCCCGGCGCACATCAAGGAGGGGGCCATCCAGGCGATCACAGACGGTCTGGTGAGTGGCTACTCCCCGACTTCCGGCTTACCCGGGTTGCGGACGGAAATAGCGAAAAAACTGCAGAGAGACAACCGTATCGACGCCAATGCCGATCAAATCATCGTGACGGTGGGCGCCATCGAAGGGCTGGCTGCAGCCATCATGGCCGTAGTAGATCCCGGCGACGAAGTCATCCTGCCCAGCCCGACCTACTCCACACACATCCGCCAGGTCTTGCTGGCCTCGGGTCGGCCGGTCATGGCGCCTTGTGTCGAGGAGGACGGGTTCAGCCTGGATATCGACGCCATCGCGCAAGCGATCACACCCCGGACGAAAGCCATTCTTTATTGCTCACCCAGTAACCCGACCGGCACCGTATTCGACGAGGAACAGCTACGGGGAGTCGCCGACCTCGCTCGGAAAAACGACCTGGTTGTCATCACGGATGAGGCTTACGAGTACTTCGTTTTCGATGGCCACACTCATTTGAGCATCGCGTCGCTGCCCGGGATGGGTGAAAGGACGATAAGCTGTTTCACGCTGACCAAGACCTACGCCATGACCGGCTGGCGGATCGGCTACTTGCATGCCAGTCAAGAGTGGGTGGAACAGATCACGAAAGCCCACATACCGTTTGCCATCTGTGCACCCACGGTGTCCCAGTACGCTGCCCTGGCCGCCCTGACGGGGCCGCAGGATTGTGTGGCGGATTTTCGAGATCACTACCTCGCCGCCAGGAACCTGATGTGTGAGCGGCTGGACGGGATGTCCTCGGTCTTCGACTACCAAAAGCCAGGTGGTGCGTACTTGATGTTCCCGCGCATCCTCGTGGCTGAAGGTCGGGACTCCCTCTCTTTCTGTAAGCGACTACTTCGGGAAGCGCGGGTGTCCACCACGCCGGGGGTCGCGTTCGGCCCGACCGGGGAAGCTCATCTCAGGATGTCGTTTTGCGTTCCAGAGCAGACCGTCGACAAGGCCTTCGACCGCCTGGAGGTGTACTTCGGTAGCGGTTAATCAGGATTATTCCCGCACAGCTAATTACGTAGGTGCTGGATGATGCCGGTCAGAGTTCGCGGGGCCAGTTCGGAACCCCGGGTATCAGAAAGCGCTGACCATCCCCAGCGCTCCCCGGTTGGCGTCTGACTCCAGGTTTCTGAAACGAGTTCTACGGCACCAACACCGCCCGCCGCTCCAGCGTACCGGCGTGGGCCGCCTCGAGCACGGAGTTGATCTCGTCGAGCGGATACTGCGCGACGAAAGGGCTCACCTCAATGCGTCCGGCGGCGATCCACTCCAGCACTTCGGGGTACAGCTCCGGATCGCAACCCCAGTTGCCGGCCATGGTCGCGTCGAAGGCCATCAGGTTGCTCAGCCGGACCTCGAGCTTCTCCATGGTGAACCCGACGACGGCTAGGTGGGCGCCGAAACCGAGTAACGCGAAGGCGGTTTCCTGACCGGGACGCGTGCCGGAGGTCTCGAAAATCCGCCAGCGGTAACCGGGTGCGCCGAGCCGCTTCGCCTCTTCCTTGACCTTGCCTTTGATCTCCTTGATCGACAACCCCGAGACATCGATGGTCGCGGCCGCGCCGTGGGCGGCAGCTTGGGCGAGCTTCTTCGCGTCGACGTCCAGGGCGATGACCCGAGCCTCCAGCGCCGCGGCGATCTGGACGCTGTGGATACCGATGCCACCGACGCCGATACAGATGGCAAGATCGCCGGCAGTGAGACCGGAGCTGCGGATCGCCTGGAACGGCGTCGTGATCGCATCGGCCACCACCGAAAGTTCCCACAGCGCACAGCGCGCCAGAACTTCCTCGCTCACCGGACAGAGGTACCGAGCGGGAACGGTCACGTGGGTCGCGAAGCCGCCGTGCCGGTCGTTGCCCGGCATGACCTGCTGGCGACAGATGCGACGGTGGCCGGTGCGGCACGCCTCGCACTCGCCGCACGGCATCACGGCCGGCACGAGAACCGGCTGGCGCAGCAGGGAATCATCGACCCCCTCGCCGACTTCCATCACAGTGCCGCTGATCTCGTGCCCCAACGCCAACGGCGGCTTGGCCCGCGTCGGAACACCCAGGTGCAGGAACGAGATGTCGGTGTGGCAAACGCCGCAGCCGGCCACCTCGATCAACGCTTCGCCAGGCGGCGGCGGTGGGTTGGGCAGCGCTTGCTCTGTCACCGGTTGGCCCGGCTCGGTCATCACCCAAGCTCGGTAAGTCCGCTCCTCAGTCATCTCGTTACCCCTTTCTCCGATCCCGACGACGTTGCGACGGCGGCGCCCGCCGCCCTATGCGCGTGGAGCGCGGCGCCGAGCGCCCCGACCTGGATCGGTTCGGGCACCAGGTCGACGCTCAAGCCGGTGATCTCGGCCAGTGTCTGCAAGACACCCGGGAAGTATTCGGCGACGCCGCCGGTGACGCGGATCGAGTCTTTGAACGACCCGATCTCGACGATGCGTTCGGCGATCGAGCGCATGCAGCCCCGGGCGATGGCCTCGCGGCTCGCTCCCTCCCGGAGTCGGTCGAGGATGTCCGATCCCGCGAAGACCGAGCAGTAGCTACCGATCGCAGCGGACGTATCGACCCTCGCCGCCAGCTCGTGCAGCTGGGTCGGATGGACGTCCAGGTGCCGCGCGGCGAACATCAGAAACGTACCCAGTCCAACGGCACAGCGCCGCAGCGTGTGGATCTCGACCGGGCGACCCTCACCGTCGACGTGAATCACCGTCGGT
>JAOZUP010000506.1:0-1456 GCA_029938595.1 Thermoanaerobaculales bacterium
CGTGCGGCACGTCTGACTCCAGTAGAAGCCCTGGCGGGCTGACTCCCGGATACCAGATACCAGATGCCAGATAGCAGATGCCGGATGCCGGATATAGAACCCGTGAATCCGGGCGGGTGGGCGGATCTGATATCTGGAATCAGGTACCTGGAATCACATTCATACGAGCGCGGCCCGAATGGCTTCGTCCAACGAAGGGGCGCAATATTCGTATCCGCCGTCCTCGAGCACCTTTGGTCGTACACGTGCTGAGGCGAGCAGGAGGGTCTCGGCCATCTCGCCGAGAGCGAAGCGCGCGGCGAAGGCCGGCATCGGCATGAAGGCCGGCCGGTGGAGCACACGCCCCAGGGTCTGTGCGAACTCCGAGCAGCGCAGCTTCTGGGGCGACACCAGATTTACCGGCCCCTCGATTTCGTCGTGCTCGAGGACGAACTCCGTAGCGCCGCAGACGTCCTCGATGCCGATCCACGGCCAGAACTGACGGCCGGATCCGACGGGGCCGCCGAGCCCCATCTTGAAGGGCGTTAGCATTCGGCCGACCGCGCGCCCCCGTGCCACGACCATGCCGAGGCGCAGAAGCACGACCCGTGTGCGGTCCGAACCGGCCGCGAGGGCGGCAGTCTCCCAGTCGTGTGAGAGCTCGGAAAGAAAGCCTTCCCCCTGCGACGACCCCTCGTCGAGGACCTCGTCGCGGCGGTCGCCGTAGAAGCCCACCGCCGAGGCGTTGAGGAGCACGCGAGGAGGAGTCTCAGCGCGTTCGATCGCTTCAACGATGGTTCTCGTCGCCTCGAGGCGGCTGGCTCGAAGCGCTCTCTTGACTGCTTCGTTCCACCTGCCGTCGGAGATATTGCGGCCGTTGAGGTTGATCACGGCGTCGGCGCCGTCAATGACCGCCGGATCGAGTCTCCCCGAGACGGGATCCCAAATCTCTTCGGAGGGACCAGCCTCCTGTGGTGGACGGACCAGGCGTACCACCTCGTGGCCTGCCGCTTCGAGAGAGGGCATCAGGGTGGATCCGATAAGGCCACCGGCGCCGGAGAGAACGATTTTCATGGTGTCAGGAGCAACAGAGGACGAGGGGCAAAGCTTCCAAACCTGAGTTAAGAGTTGAGAGTTTAGAGTTGAGCGTTACGGCCTCCCGGACACCCTCCCTTTGCCCTAAACTCTCAACTCTCACCTCTCACCTCTCAACTAACCTAAACGATCCAGCCACCGAGATTTTCGATCACGATCTCGGCGAGCGCCATGGTGTGTTCCGGACGGTGGTTGAGGGCCGGAATGTAGCGGAAACGGCCGCCGCCGGCCTTGGTGAAGATCTTGCGACCGGCAACGTTGATCTCCTCCAGGGTCTCGAGGCAGTCCGCGGAGAATCCTGGGCAGATGACGTCCAGCTTTTTGAGTTCTTGGCGCCCCCACTCCTTGAGGAGATCGGCGGTGTTGGGGCCGATCCACTTTT
>JAOZUP010000506.1:1466-2824 GCA_029938595.1 Thermoanaerobaculales bacterium
CCGAAGCGAGACTGGAACGACGTGAAGACATATTTCGAATCGTATTCGAGCCGCTCTTTGAGGAGGGTTGCTGTGGCTCGGCACTGGTCCTCGTACGGATCGCCGGCTTTCGTGTAGCGCTCGGGAAGGCCGTGAAAGCTCAAGACCAGCTTCATTGGCTTGCCGCCGTCGTTCCACGACTGGTGAACACTGGAGGCCAGGGCGCCGATATAGCCCGGGTGATCATGGTATCCGGCAACGGTCCGGATCTCGGGGACCCGGCGCCAGGTCGAGAGCTCGCGAAACACTTCGTCGAATGTCGAAGCGGTGGTCGTCGCCGAGTACTGCGGATACAGCGGCAATACCAGGATCCTGCGGCATCCGCGTTGCCTCAAGACCCCGAGGGCGGCGGCGAGGGATGGCTTCCCGTAGCGCATTCCGCAGAAAACCGGTATCGGACTGTCGACGTGCTTACTTAGCTTCCTCTCGAGGTCCGATGCCTGACGGCGACCGGTGGCGACGAGGGGCGAGCCGATGTCGGCCCAAATCTTCCGATAGGCCCTCGCGGTGCGGATCGGCCTGAAGGGCAGGATCACGAGGTTGCGGAGCAGCCACCACCGAAATCGGGGCAGCTCGACGACCCTCGGATCGGAGAGAAATTGGCGAAGGTAGGCGCGAGCGGCGCGGGGAGATGGTGCGGCCGGCGAGCCGAGGTTGGCGAGCAGTACCCCAGCTGGTGGTGGGTTCGAAACCGCGGGCGGCTCGGAGGCATAACGCATCACTTCCAGTGTAAACCTGCGCTTCTGAGAAACTCGGAGTTTCTCAGAAGCGCAGGTCTCAGGGATCGAGAACACAGTCGGGCGCCCACGGGCGATCGATCCATAGCCTGGGGCGTCAGAGGTTTAGGGCTCAGCCAGTTTATCGGCGGTGCTGGTGGCTATTGGGCGGCCGGGCCGTCGACGAAATCGTCGGGGTCGAAACCGTCATCCTTGGGGACCTTCGCCCTGGTCTCCTTGATCAGCTCCTGGTGCCGCGCCTCTTCCTCGCGGAGGCTGACAAATAGCTCCTTGACCTCCGGGTCGGAAATCTCGGGAAGGGCATCGTGGTAGAAATCGTAGGCCTTGACCTCGGACTCCAGGGCGACATCGAGGGCCGCTCGGATCGACATGAAGGCCCGGGCGGCGTCGAACTCGGGCGCCTCGATGTCGAACAGGATTGAGGTGTCGGCGGTGCGGGGCTCGTCGCCGAAGAGGCTCGCGCGCTGTGTGCTCAGCTTTTCGGCGTGCTTGGCCTCGTTGGCAGCCATGAAGAGGAAGAACTTCGCCACTTCAGGTGAGTGGTGGGCTTCCATCTGTTGGGCGAAGTCCTCGTAACGGTCC
>JAOZUP010000507.1 GCA_029938595.1 Thermoanaerobaculales bacterium
CTCTGATATGGCCGCTGCAGCGCCCGCGGCCGCCCATGAACCGGAAATCGACCCCTTCGAGCTGCACATCACCGGATGACAGGAGCACCGTGCCCTCGACCTGCGACAGGATAGTGCGGGTGCCGGGCAGCCGGAAGGAACCCTTGTCGACATCCGCGATCCCCTCAAAGAGCGGGTGGCCGATGGTGCCCAAGAGCTCGACGACCCCGGTTGCGCGTCCCGCCGGCTCCCATTCGGGTAGGAGGAAGCGCAACAGCAGGGTGTCCATGGTGCCGGAGAGATTCCCGCTGAGCTGTCCGTCGGTATCGACGGTCCAGCGCACGAAGAGATCGTCATTGCGGGCGCGAAGCCGGATCCCGGGAACCGTGAAACCCTGAGGGCCGAGGACAAAATCGGCGGGCTCGATCAGGCGCACCGGCTGTTCCTCGAGCTCGAGATCCATGCTCTCGAAGCGACCCGTCAGTTGCGGCCATCGTTCATCCCGCCAGTCGACTTGGAAGGTCGCGCTGCCGTTGCCGGTCAGCGGCACGCCCGCATCGGGCGCCAGGAGCGAGATGAGCTCGCCGGCCGAATTCAGCACGAGGTTTCCGTTACCGTGGAGGGCGCCGTCGTGCTCGCGCTCGAGGTTGGCGCTGGCCACGACTGCGCCATATAGCGCGGCCGTCACGACCACCGTCTCGGGCTCGGCCGCAATCTCCAGTCGGGCGTTGTCCGAGCTTGCGTGCAAATGGCCCGTAGGTCTTCCCGCTTGCGGCAGACTGAAGTCCAGACGAACGTCCGCGGCGTTCCCGGCAAGCTGGGAGATTTCTTCACCGAGAACCGTCAACGGCATCTGCGGCCAGGACAGCGTTCCGCCGACTTCGGCCGCTCCCACGTCCCACCACAGATCGCCCTCGAGCCCCCGGTCGCAGCTCAGGTCATGGCACGCGAAGCGGGCCTCGGCGAGCCCTATAGAGGTCGAGGCGTTTCCGATCTCGAGGCCCGCCATCCCAAGGTCCTCGAGCTCGATGGCCCAGCTGCCCCGCGGCAGGCTGAAGGGACCGGTGAGAATGCCGGTGAACGAAACCGACCCGGAGTCGATCCAAGGTTCGAGGTTAATCCAGGAGGCGATGGATGCCAGCGGAATGTGACGGCCGCGAATCTGGAGGTCGAGCTGTTCTTCACCGGCCGCATCACCCCACGCGAGCCCACCATCAATCTCACCGAAGCCGTCACCGATCTGAAACCGAGTTGTGCCGATGTGCAGACGCGAGCCGCCGATGGTGGCCTCTGCCACCAGCCGGTCGAGCTCGATCGGGGCCAGGGTCATCGGCGATGCCTCGGCCCTCACGTTGACCACGAGATCCTTGAACGGCCCGCTAAGGTTGACTCGCACCTCTCCGGTTCCCGAAAGCTCGTGGGGCAGGATGGTCGATCCGACCCAGGAGTTGACCAGCGGACCGATCTCGTCGAAGACCGCCGGCTGAACGTCGATCGCCCACGTCGGCTCCCAGGTGCCGATGGTCAGTGGCCCCTGCCAGCGGGCTATCGAACTGCCGATAGCCAGCTCTTGGGCGTCGAAGCGGAGAAAACCATCCCCGGTCAGGCCGATGTTCACGACGCCGTCTACGGGCAGACCGGGGGAGGCTCCGTGGAAGAGAACCGTAGCGTAGCCCTTCCCTGCGCTAAGTCTCTTACCGTCCCAAGAGCCGTCCACGTCGAAGTCCATGGTGGCGGCCAGACCGGCGGATTCGACCCTGAGGTCGTCGAGAAAGCCCTGGAGCGAAACACCACTCCCACGCAACCGCACAAAGTGCGGGTAGCGTCCGCCGAACTCTCCGAGATCGTACTCGCCCTGCACCACGCCGCCGTGGAATCGAGCGCGTGCGAGGGTGCCGTGAAGGCTCTTCCCGACCAGCGCGAGGCGACCTTCCACATCATCGAGGGGGAATCCCGCCGCTTCCAGGTGCTGCGCACGTACCTCGGCCTCCAATAGCGCTTCGGCAGAGGTGTCGAGGACGACCGCCACCTCGGCGGTGCCCGAGAGCAGCCCGTGGGTGCGAAGAAAGCCGTCGAGCCAGCCCATGTCGAGCGGCCCGCCGATCTCGAAACGAGCGCCCCCGGCCGCCACCCGGCCATTGCCTCGCAGGGTGAAGCCGTCACCCTCGATCCGGTAGCTCTGGAAATCGAGACCGTTATCGGAGAGGCCGAAGCGCGCGCGGATGGCAGCATCGATCGGTTCCATCCTGCCGATTTGGACCCGAGCGCCGGCAACCTCGGTAAACCCTTGGGCTACGCCGTTCTCGGTGACCCAGCCGGCGCGAATACCCTCGAGGTCCAGGGCAATTCCGCCCGGGAGATCGACCCCTTCAAATGCGACGTCGTCCAGCTCCAGGTGCCGAACCCGAATTTTGAACGGCCGGCGGCTGCCGCCCGACGACCGGAGGAGGCCGTCGAGCGAGAGTCGGACCCCGCTCGCGGCCACGGTGCCGAGCTCCACGGTGCGCCGGGTAAACCACACTCGCCCCAAATCCGCCTGGAGCGTATCCACTTCGGCCGTGACGCCGGCAGCCTTGAAGCTCACTCCTCGGAGCCGGACCCCGGGAGGCAGGATCCCCCAGTGGAGGTCATCGATCGCGAGCTCGGTGCCGTATCCGCCAGCGACCCGTTCGATCCAGCGCACAGCCATGCGGCGTGTCGGCCCCGCCTCGAGGATGGCTCGAATCATCAGCCCAAAGAGGAGGACGAAAGCGACAGTCGCCAGCACGGCGATCACCGTGCGTCGCAAATGGCGGTATCTCACCCGCCCCTCTCCCCCCATTTCAGCTTCCGATGGAGGAT
>JAOZUP010000508.1:0-2570 GCA_029938595.1 Thermoanaerobaculales bacterium
GCTGGGAGCCCACCTTCACCATTCACGGCTTTCGGTACGTCGAAGTCATGGGGGTGGGCAAGGAGCCGTCACTGGAGATGGTCACCGGCCGCGTGATGCACTCGGCGATGCCACCGACCGGCAGCTTCGAATGTTCGAGCGAGCTCCTCAACACTTTGCATCGCAATATCATCTGGGGCCAGCGTGGCAACTTTGTCAGCATCCCGACCGACTGCCCGAACCGGAATGAACGTCTCGGCTGGACGGGAGACATCCAGGTCTTCGTGCATACCGCCGCCTACACCATGGACGTGGCGTCGTTCCTGACCAAGTGGATGGTCGACCTGACCGACGCCCAGTCCGACGCCGGCGTGTTCCCGGATGTGGCGCCGCTCACCCCCTTTATCGAACCAGCGTTCTCCAAGGGCTCTCCGGCATGGGGCGACGCAGGCGTGATCGTGCCCTGGTCCATCTACCGGCGGTACGGCGACACCGGAATCGTGGCGCGGCACTTCGAGGCGATGGAAAACTGGATGGCGTTTATCCGGAGCAACAACCCCGATCACCTCCGGCGGAACGCCACCTTCCGGGACTACAGCGACTGGCTGAACCTGGACGCGCGGGTGGACAAGGAACTGCTCGCCACCGCCTACTGGGCCTGGTGCGCCGTACTCATGGCCGAAATGGCCGAGGCGATCGGCCGGGAAAACCGTGCGGTCTCCTACCGAAGATTGTTCGATTCAATCAAGAACGCGTTCATCGACGCCTACGTTTTCGACGACGGCCGACTGAAGAGCGGGACCCAGACCGCCTACCTGCTGGCGCTCGACTTCGATCTCCTTCCCGAGGACCTGCGTCCGGTAGCGGCCCGCCATCTGGTGGCCGACATCGAGAGCCGACAAGGGCATCTTTCGACCGGTTTTCTTGGTGTGCGACACCTGTGCCGGGTGCTGACGGATTCCGGACACAACGATCTCGCCTACCGACTGGCGCTCGAGGAGACCTACCCATCGTGGGGCTACTCCATCCGGCAGGGCGCCACCACCATATGGGAGCGCTGGGACGGCTGGACCGAGCACGAGGGCTTCCAGAATGCCGCCATGAACTCCTTCAACCACTACTGCTTCGGCTCCATCGGCGAGTGGCTGTACGGCCACGTGGCCGGTATCCAGGAGGCTAGCCCAGGATTTCGAAAGATCCTCATCAAGCCCTATCCGGGTCCGGGAGTCGATCGGTGTCGTGCGGAGTACCACGCCCACGTCGGGCGCATTGCGGCCGAGTGGAGTAACTCAAACGGGGAGTTCCACCTCAACGTGGAGGTTCCGCCGAACACCACCGCGACCGTCCATCTGCCGGTCCGGCGCGATGCGGTGGTCCTCGAGTCCGGTGGTCCGGCTGAGAGGTCTGAAGGGGTGACTGAGATCGATCGACGGGACGGCGTCGTGTCGATCGAAGTCGGCTCCGGGCGTTTCGAGTTCGAGGTGCGGTAGCGGACTCACGGGCACTCTCCTCACGAATCCGCTGTCGAGAAACCGTCACTCCACCCTTCGGAACCTGACGCCCTCGCCGCGGTCCATGCTCGCCACGACCTCGGTGGCCTGGCCGCCACTGTTCCGGGCGAACCAGTACTGCACTTCTTCTTCGGTATACAGCGCGGCCTCCTCACCCGAGTACGAGCCCGTATAGCTGCCGGGTCCCTTCTGTGTGAGGGGGGTTGGGCCCCGGCTCCCCAGCGGCCCATCTCGGGTCACGGTCAGCTGCTCACCGTCAAGCGCGAAGGTATGGATCGCGCGCAGCTCGTCGTTTCGGAAGCTGCCTACGAACTCCTCGTGATCCCCAGTGGGTTCCGGCGCCCGGGTGAGTGCGATCTGTGGGTTGGGCCTCAGCTGGATGGTGACTCGCGGCAGCGGCTCGGCGGTGCCGAGCTCGACCCGCATCTGGCCCAATCCACGACCCGCGACCAGGCTGCTGGGGCTCTCGATCTCGAGCTCGACCGCGGAGCCGAACATGTCCAGAACCGCGAAGCCCGCCTTATCGGCAACTTCGAACCCTACGCCGGTCGTGGTGTCCTGGTAGAAGCCGAGCCACGGTTCGACCGTCTCCGCCGACGCCTTGTCGACCTCGGGCGCGGGCTCTACCGTCGGGTCCTCATCGAGAAAGACATTCGCCACATCGAGCTTGCCGAGGTACGGGTTGATGACGGTGTTGTTGGTAAGGACTATCACAGACAGCCTCTTGTCGGGGAACCGGACCTGGTCGTTGTAGAAACCGTCCATGCCGCCGCCATGCCCTTCCCAGGCGACGCCTCGGTGAGATCCCACCATCATCCCCAGGCAGTACGGGCTGATGGCGCCGGCGCTCAAAGACGCCGGCGTGGACAGCCGCCGCATCAGTCCCGTGCTGCCGATAACACTGTTCTCGAAGTTCTTCTCCCACAGGATGAGATCGTCGAGGGTGCTCCAGATGCCGCCGCTGCCCTCGCCGCTGTACTCCCAGGATGTCCTCTTGAAACCCTTCTCACGATCCCCGGTGTAGCCCGCCACCTCCCCGTCCCTGCTCAGGGTGAACCGCTCCGGAAGCTCGGTCCGGTT
>JAOZUP010000508.1:2580-2820 GCA_029938595.1 Thermoanaerobaculales bacterium
CCCGAGAAGTTGGCCGGAGACCAGTTCGATGATCCAACCGAGCATCGTGAAGTTGGGATTCGAGTACCGGGTTTGGGAGCCCGGCGTGAACTGCAAGGTGTGCTGGCCCGACAGGAGAGAGTGCGTCAACTCCCTGGGCTGGGGGTCGGTCCACGTGCCGCCGGCAAGAGAGACGAGAGGATAGATGTCGCGGATCCCGCTGGTCATCCGACAGAGGTGATCGAGGGTGATGGTGGTTCC
>JAOZUP010000116.1:0-6927 GCA_029938595.1 Thermoanaerobaculales bacterium
GGGCTGGCTCGTTCCTGACGGCCTGCCAAACTTCAGGGACGGCGGGCGGGCACGGGCTCGGGCACGGGCTCGGGCACGGAGACGGCGGACGGGTCAGCCGCGTCGGATGAGTCCGAGGCGGGTGGCGCAGTCGATGCGCACCGCGAGCGGTTTCTCGACGCGGACGTGGCGGACGTGGCGGCTCTCCCAGATCGCCTCCTGCTCGTCGAGCCAGTCATAGTCGATACTCCCCCTGCCACCAGGCGCCACCGACATGTAGAGCACCTGGTTGCTCAGCAGCCGGTGAAAAAAGTGGGTGCCGTGGCTGAGGCTGGTCGGCGCATCGGGCAGCGTCGCCTCGACGATCACCCGAGCGGCCGAGATTTGCGCCCACTTGACCGGTACCCCGAAACGGTCGTCGGTGGTTCCCCATCGGCCGAGGCCGATGAAGATACCGTGCCGTCCCTCCTCGACCAGCCCCCGGTTGACGGCATCGAGCTCCGACGCCATCATCCGCGTCAGCCCACGGTCGAAGTACTGCGGTCTGAGGTAGACCACGTCAGTGAGATCGTCGCGCGACCCTTGGCCGAGGCAGTTGTCCGAGGCGACGACGATGTTGCCGGCCGCGAGGTCGCCCTCCTCCACCGGTGAGCGCTCGCTCGGAGTCAGCATCGGCCGCACCTGGACGAAGGCCACCCGCAGCGGCACGCCGTGGTCAGGGTCGAGCGTGGCTGCGATTTCGATCTCGGCCTCGCCGTTGACCACATTGCACGAGAGCTCGAGCAGCCGTTCGAGCACCGGCGTGAACGGAATCGAACGCGACTCGAGGAGCGGCGCGAAGGTCAGGGCTCGCGGCGCGCGCCCTTCCAGACCGGACCGCAGCCGGTCGGATTCGGCATCATAGGTGGAGGCCAGGAACTTGAGTGTGCCATCACCCTCCGCATCTTTGAGGCCCGACCGCACGAGGCAGGCGGTTTCCCGCAGCGGGTCGGGGGGCGGCGGATCACCGACGTTGATCGCCCAGAACGCGTTCTGTGTGTACTTGAGAAGATCGCCCGTGCTCTTGTACGGAGGGGGAGCGGTCGGCCGGTGTGGGCTGTAGCTCCACACGTGGTCGCCGTCTGAGATCGTCTTCCCGAGTCCGAGAGCCAGCGACACCACACCGTCCTCGCGCTTGTTCCCCGGCACCGGGTAATGATTGTACGATCGGACAACAGCCGAGACCGTCGGGTAGAAGCGTCCGTCATGGCGTTCGCCGAACACCTCCTGAACTACCACCGCCATCTTCTCGGCGTCGTCCGCGAGACCCGCTGCGCGGCGCGAGGTCATCGCGCCGGCGGAGAAGGTCGACGCCCACGCCAGCTTCACCGCCCCCGAAAGGCGCCGGTAACGGGCTTTGTCGTCGCCCTCGTTGTTGGGGAGAAGCGTCGAGGTGAAAATGCCGGCAAACGCCCTCTCCTCGGCATCCTCGAGAAAGCTCGACGGTCGGACAACCAGCGGCGCGCGCATGACGTCGAGCAGGTGGTGCAAATCCTCGCGCACCTCCGGCGGCAACTCACCGTTCTGGAACGCGCGGGCAATCTCGGTATCCGGCGACCCAGACAACGCCACGTCCCACAAGCGGTTGCGGTTCAAGAAATCCGAGAAGACGCCGGTCGCGATCACCACAACCCGCGGCACCTCGACTGTGACGCCGTCGAGATCGCCGGCGTCGAATCGCGGCAGGATCTCCTCGCGAATCTGGCGAAGACCCGCGGCCTTGCCGCCGATTCCACCATCCCCGATCACTGCGAAGTCGCTCTTGTCACCAAATGTCGCGCGATCAAAACGGAGGCTTTCGAGGTCGGTTGTCGTGTTCATGTGCGCAGGGTCGCGCTTCCGCCGCGCCATGTCAATACCGAAGATGGGATTCCTTTTCGATCACAGCCGCAGCACCATCGCGGCCCAGTGGAAGCCGGCGCCGAAGGCGGTCAGAAGGACCAGGTCGCCCCTGGTGACTTGGCCCTCTTTGCGAGCTTCCCAGAGGGCGAGCGGTATCGAGGCCGAGCCTGTGTTGCCGTAGTCCTGGACGTTGACGGCAAGCTTGTCGTCGGGAATGCCGAGCTGCTTCTGGAGGGTGAGGATGATCCGCAGGTTGGCCTGGTGTGGCACCACCAGCGCAAGATCTTCCACACCGAGGCCGGCCTGCGCGAGGACCTCGTAGAGGCCGCCGCCATCCGGGTCACCGCCTCCTTGAAAACCTCCCGGCCCTTCATCACAATGTCCTTGTGTTCGCCCCGCTCCGCCCCCTCGAACGTGAAAGGCCGGCGCGTGCCGCCGGCCTCGAGGCCGAGGATCTCCGCCTGCGCGCCGTCGGTGCCGGCGGTGAATGAAAGGAATTCTCCGCCGCCCTTCCCGGTCGGCCCAACCACCGCGGCGCCGGCTGCGTCGCCGAAGAGCACGCAGGTCGCGCGGTCACTCCAGTCCATGAGCCGGGTTAGCAACTCGACGCCCACGACGAGCACCTTCTTTCCACCCGAAAGCGCCCTCGACCGCGCCACATCAAGACCGAGCACGAAGCCGGCGCAGCCGCTGCCCGCGAGATCGAACGAGGGCACCTCACGTGCCCCAAGCCGCTGCTGGAGGAACGGGGCGGTGTCGGGAATGTAGACCTCTGGCGTGTCGGTTGCGACAATGATCTCGTCGATCTCGGTCACGGCCATCGCCGCATCCTCGAGGGCTCTCTCGGCGGCAGCCACCGCCAGGTCAACCGTGGTTTCGTCATCGGCCGCCACCCGGCGGGTCTTGATCCCGGTGCGGGTCGTAATCCACTCGTCAGAGGTATCCACGTACTCGGCCCAGTCGTCGTTGGTCATCACCCGATCGGGGACGTAGGCACCGAGGCCGAGAAGGCCAATGGGTCCGTCAATCATCTGGACAGTCCTCCAAGTAGTTAGCTTACCCTTCGGGTATCATAGACGAGGATCGAAGAACTCCTTTCCGGGAGGAACATGGAATTCCCCAGGTGCTTGAAGAAAATATTGAGAACTGTGGCCTACCTGGCAATAATTCTCTTCATTTCTCTTGGGTTTTTCGAACTATTACTACGATTCGGATTATACGAACCACAAGCTCGAATGTATGAATACAAGATTCTCTTTGATAAAGATGTTCTTTTCAGAATTGCTCCTCATTGTAGACCTGATATCAATGAAATGGGATATCGCGGTGAAGATTTTGATCGAGCAAAAGGAGATTTCAAAAAGCGCGTACTCTTTTTGGGCGATTCCTTTGTCATGGGAGACAACGTGGCTCCGGAAAAGACGATTCCGGCAGCTTTAGAAAGGGCCCTGGATGGGGTTGAAGTGTTCAATATGGGGGTGTTGGCATACGGACCGGACCAATCGCTTGTGCAGCTATTGGAAGACGGAATCGATCTGAATCCCGACATGGTCGTCCTCGGAATTTTTCCAGCCAATGATTTCCAGGACATAGACCGCAGCAGGATCTTCTCACTTGACGGAGGCGGGCACCTCACTCGCAATGCTGACAACGTCATCACTGACAGCATGCCAAAATTCAGGACAGTCTTCTTGTTGAATTACCTCCAGTATGTCTTGCGTCCAATGATTGACAAGAATCACAAGTTCCTCGGTAGAGAATACGAATTTCTTTTGCACGATCTATTCTCTGATTTCTATGATTGGGAACTTCTGTACAATCCCGATTCAACAGGATCGAGGAAGAAGATCGATCTCATGAGAGCCATACTCTCACGTTTCAGAGATGTTTTAGGGACAAATCACATCTTTTTTGGTGTCGTCATAATTCCATCGTACCCAAATATCGTGCGCGAGGACGCGTTCCTGGAGATTGACATTGATCAACAGCAATTCGAGCGACTAAAAGATAGTAAGGAGGGGTTTTTTGGACCTGAAAACACCACCAGTCGTCTGTGCGAGGAGCTCAACATCCCATATCTGAATCTGTACCCGGAATTCTTGGGCTTCGAGGAGGGGGAACGCGCCTTGTTGTACGAGGGTGGAGATTGGCATCTGAGCCCTTTCGGCAATCAGATCGCCGGCGATCTCGCGGCTTCCGTTCTCGTGGGACCGCTGCTGTCCAAAACCTCTGGAAGGCCGCGCACGGGCCAGCAGTCCTGGCGCCGGGAATCTGAAGGGAATTGAATCAGCGGTGTATGGTGGGCGGCGGAGGAATGTGATGAACGACGGCTCGGGTCACTGGGACGCGGAGCTTTTCCGCCGCGAGGGGCACCGAATGGTGGATTGGATCGCGGAGTACCTCGACGGCGCGAACCGCGAGTATCCGGTTCTGTCGAGGGTCGAGCCAGGCGATGTGGCGAGCCGGTTGCCGGCGGCAATGCCCGAAACAGCCGAGGATCCCGAAACCGTGTGGGAAGATTTCCTCGAGATTGTCCTGCCAGGCGTCACTCACTGGAACCACCCCGGATTCATGGCGTACTTCGGCATCACCGGCTCGGGGCCGGGTGTGCTCGGGGAGATGCTGTCGGCCGCGCTCGATGTCAACGGCATGCTGTGGCGGACCTGTCCGTCGGCCACCGAGCTCGAGGTGGTTGTCCTCGATTGGCTGCGTGTCGGGCTAGGGCTGCCCGAAGGGCTCTTCGGTTTCTTGACCGACACCGCCTCGATCTCGTCGCTGCTCGCGTTGGCCGCGGCCCGTGAGGCGGCCGATCCCGAGATCCGCAGCCGCGGCATGGCCGGGCGAGATGATCTTGAGCCGTTCAGGGTCTACGCGTCGGACCAGGCGCACTCGTCGATCGCCAAGGCCTGCCTCACCCTCGGTTTCGGTCTCGACGGTTTTTCCACCGTGCCCCACGATGCGGAGTACCGGATGGACGTCGACGCGCTCAGGCGCGCAATCGCCTCCGACCGTGCGGCAGGCTTTCGCCCGCTCGCGGTGGTGGCCACCGTCGGCACCACTTCGACCACATCCGTGGACCCGGTGGAGGCAATCGCCGAGGTCTGCGCCGCCGAGGGCCTGTGGCTCCACGTCGATGCTGCCTACGCGGGTTCGGCTGCGCTGTGCCCTGAGTTCCGCTGGTGCTTGGACGGCTGCGAGGGCGCCGACAGCTTCGTCTTCAACCCCCACAAGTGGCTCTTTACCCCGATCGACGCCTCGGCGCTCTACACCCGCCATCCCGAGGTCTTCAAACGCGCCTTTTCGCTCGTGCCCGAGTACCTGACGACCCCGGTCAGCGGTCAGGTGGTCGACCTCATGGACTACGGGGTCCAGCTCGGCCGCCGTTTCCGTGCTCTCAAGCTGTGGTGGGTGTTGCGCTGCTTCGGCCTCGAGGGGATCCGCGCCCGTCTGCGCCGGCACATCGAGATGGCCCATGATTTCGCCGATTGGATCGACGGCGAGCCCGGCTTCGAACGCATGGCGCCGGTCCCATTCTCGGTCATCTGCTTCCGCGCCCGACCACAGGGATTCGAAGGAGAGGAGCTGGACGTTTTCAACATGGAGCTGATGGAGCACATCAACGCCTCGGGCGAGGTGTTCCTCTCCCACACCAAGCTCGACGACGGGGTCGCGCTGCGGGTTGCCATCGGTAACCTCGGCACCGTCGAGTCAGACGTGGATCGCTGCCGTGAGCTGCTGAAGGAGGGGTCGGCGTGCCTCTCGACCCGCTAAAGGAGCCGATCGGCGTCGCGCGCCGGACGGCAGCCGCTCTCCGCGGTTTTGCGCTCGCGAGCTTCGGCTTCGTCGTGCTTATCGCGACCAACGCGCTGCAGGTGGCAAGCCTCCTCGTCCTGCCCTTCTCGCGCTCCGCTTTCCGCGGTATCAACCGCTGGTGCGCCAACACCTGGTGGGGAATGTGCGTCGTCGGCGCCGAGAGACTCAATGGCACGAGGATCCTCATCTCGGGTGACGATCTGCCGATGCGCGAGGACGCGCTTCTGATCGCCAACCACCAGCAGATGCCCGACATCCCGGCGATCATGAAGCTCGCCATGACGAAGGACCGGCTCGGCGACCTCAAGTTCTTCGTCAAGAAGCAGCTCAAGTGGGCCCCTGGAGTCGGCTGGGGGATGCAGTTCCTCGACTGCCCGTTCATCGACCGCGACTGGTCCTCCGACCAAGAGCAAATTCGCCGCACCTTCGCGCAGCTGGTCGACAACCGGGTGCCGATGTGGCTGGTTTCCTTTGTCGAAGGCACCCGCGCGACCCGCCCGAAGCTCGAGGCGTCGCGCGAGTTCGCACGCTCACGGGGCCTTGCCGAGACCCGCCACGTGCAGGTGCCCCGGACCAAGGGGTTCACGGCTTCGGTGCAGGGGCTTCGGGGACACATCACCGCGGTCTACGACCTCACGATCGGTTACGAAGAGGGCGTGCCAACCCTTTGGCAGTACCTCAAGGGGCTGGTTCATCGCGTCCACCTGCACGTGCGGCGCTTTCCGATCGAGGAGCTCCCCGAAACCGACGAGGGGCTGCGAGAGTGGCTCCTCGAACGCTTCGTAGAGAAGGACGGGTTGCTGGAGTACTATTATCAGACTGGGTCGTTTCCCGACAACGCGTTGCGGGAGTCGCTCTAACCGAATCACGAGCAGGGCCCGTATTCATCTTCCTCCGCGCACGAATCCACCATCGCTATCGGTATCGGTATCGCAATCGCTATCGAACGCTTGAAGCGACACCGTCATTTTCGATACCGATAGCGATCCCGATTGCGATAGTGATTCCGACCCATCCCATCGAGCACGGGGACGGGTGTGGGCTCTGGCCCTCTCTTCTCACCGGGTTTCGTAGCGAGAGCGACCCAGCCGCGACGTGTCACGGCGTAGCGCGGCTCGTCACGGCGTAGCGCGCAGCGCGAAGCCGCGAAGCGGCGACAGATTCATAGCCTGGGGCTCACGCCCCAGGCTAATTATCTATCGCGCCTTCGGCGCTGACATGCCGAAGGTGCCTACCGAAGCCCGCCCGAACGGC
>JAOZUP010000116.1:7027-10090 GCA_029938595.1 Thermoanaerobaculales bacterium
TCGCGCCTTCGGCGCTGACATGCCGAAGGTGCCTACCGAAGCCCGCCCGAACGGCTACTTCTCCTTGGTCGACAGCCCCAGAGGCATGTACGCCGGGCACCAGCCGATAGCGGCGGTGACGATCGGCACGAGCCCGATCAGTCCCCACCAGGCGTGGTAGTGCCAGCCGGCGGCGCAGATGGCGATTCCAACAATCACTCGGATCACTCGGTCAATGGAACCGACGTTCAATTTCATCTCATACCTCCTTGGTTGACCCCGCTATTGAACCACATCCAACATCTCCATCGGTATCGCTATCGCAATCGCTATCGGTATCGGAACCGCAGATGGGTGGCGTTCATTTCGATAGCGATAGCGATCCCGATAGCGATATCGATTACCCGCCCTCTGCACCCGAGCGGGTGGTCGGAAACGTTCTAACGTTCAACGTTCTAACTTTCAACCGAAAACAGCCTCTGCGTCCATATGTATAGCGTCACTGAAAGCGCGAGGAGGGCTGCTCCGGTGGCCTGGTGGGCGGTGGCGATCGTTACCTCGAGGGTGCTCGGGCTGCCGACAATCGCCCGCCCCTGGGTTACGGCCAGCGCTGCGATGCCGAGGGTCACCTGGATGCTGACAACGCCGATGAGCGCCTGGCCGAGTCGCTGTACGGGCCAGGCGCCCTGGTAGAGCCCCCACGCACGGGCGCCGGCGATCACCGCCAGCATCACAACCACCGCGGCAAGGGAAATGTGGATGATCAGCCCCCAGGCCAGGTGACGCTGCACCGCTCCGAGGACGAGCTGTACCACCAGGGTCGCCACCAGCCACAGTTGCATCGACCGGTCACCGGTTACAGTCGGCCGCGGTTCGGCCTCCGGCGCCTGCCGCCACCACCGGCTCGTGACCACCGCGATGGCCACCAATAGACCGAGGAAAACCTGGCCAAGGACACCGTGGAGCACGGCCAACGCGATGCTCGGCGCCATATCGCTCTCAGATGTCGAGAGAGTGAAACCACCAGTGACTCGCAGCCCGCCGAGAACGCCCTGGATCATCACGAGAACCACTGCCACGATCGCGAGGCGTCGCAGCCAGACGCGATCGTCTCGCCGCCACAAACGGATGGCGAGCACGATCGTGGTCAGACCCACCAGGGCGCCGAAGAGCCGATGCGCGTGCTCGTAGTAGATGCCTCCGGTCATTCGCGCGAGCGGGAACAGAAACATATTCGAGCCGAAGGTGTTCGGCCAGTCGACCACCGCCAGCCCGGCCTCGTTCGAGGTCACGAGCCCGCCGGCGACGACCAGCAGGAAGGTCGCCGCCACTGCCACCTTGGAGAACAGGGCCGTCCAGTCGGCGGGACCGGTGACATCCTCCCCTCGACGGCACGATGCGGCCGCACAACCGCCCGCTATCAGCGCGATCACCACGATCGACCCCGGCACCCACCACAGGGCCGACGGTGCAACACCGCCGCCGTCCGCCGAGGCCAGGATGCTGCCGAGGATCAGCATGTTGAGCACGGCCGCCGCGGCGCCCACCATCACACCGGCAAGCCAGCCGTCGCCTGAGCGAAGACCGGAGGTCCATCCCCACAGTGCCACCATCACCAGCATCAGGCCCAGCACCAACCAGCTTGGAGCCATCACCGCGGGCAATCGGCAGACATACGCCACCGCCCACATGGAGACCGTCATCGCGAACGCCAGAGGAAGGACATAGCTGCGGCCTGAACCGGTCGAGATCATCTCTCACCTCCCGGACAGCGAATTTCTCGCCGTCGTCATGCGTTATACTGCGCGGCGATCGCCGCCAATCATCGCAGATCGAGTGGAAACCGGAAAGTACCGACGAGATGGATCTTCACATCGCACCAGGAACGGCATCATGCGCAACCTGATCGCCGACTACCTCCAGCTCGCCAAGGCGCGCCTCGGTGCGCTGGTCGTGCTGACGGCGTTCGTCGGTTACCTGCTCGGCGCACGAGGCAACCCATCGTTGTGGGTCGGTGCGGCCGCCGTCGTCGGCACCGCACTGAGCGCCTTCGGGGCGAATATCCTCAACCAGTGGTGGGAGGTCGAGCGTGATCGCCGCATGCTGCGCACTCGTGAGCGCCCCCTGCCAGCCGGCCGCGTCGACCGCGACCGGGCGGGTAGGTGGGGCATCGTGACCGCATTGGCGGGTCTCGTGGTGCTGGCCGCCGGCACCAACTGGCTGACCACGGGGCTGTCGCTCGGTGTGATCCTCCTCTACGTGCTCGTCTACACACCGCTCAAGGTGCTGACCCCGCTCAACACGGTGGTAGGCGCGGTCTGCGGAGCGGTACCGCCGATGATGGGGTGGGCCGCAGCCACCGGGCAGCTCGACACCGGCGCGTGGATTCTCGGCGGCATCCTCTTCGTGTGGCAGATTCCGCACTTCCTCGCCCTCGCCTGGCTCTACCGCGACGACTACGCCCGCGGTGGCTTCCGAATGCTACCGGCGGTTGATCAGGAGGGTCGTCTCACCGGAAGATTGGCGTTGGTCTACGCTGCAGCCCTGCTGCCGATCACCGCCGCGCTGTCAGCGACCGGCGTCACCGGCGTCACCTTCCTGCTAGCGTCGCAGGTAGCGGGCGTGGGCTTTGTCGCGCTGGGATGGGTGTTTCTTCGCGACCGCAGCCAGCAGGCGGCACGTCGGCTCTTTCTGGCGAGCATCCTTTATTTGCCGGTGGTGTTGGGGATAGGCGTGGCCGACATGGACCATCGTCGAGATACCGCGGCTCCGGACACAGGTCTCGCCATTGTGTCTCTGGCGCCCTCGGCGCCGGCTGCCGCCACGGGATTCTGACCCGGTGAAGGGCCCGGCCATCATCAGCAGCGGTTGGTGGGTGGCGCTGGCGGCCGCGGTCGTGACGTTGGTTGTGGGCGCGGTTCTTGTCGCTCCCCTCTTCGACCGCGCACCCGGCAGCTCCCAGGAAGCCGATTTCGATCTTTCTGACACCGCCGTGCCAAGCAATCTCATCGTGCGCGCCATGAACCGCGACGGCGTTCGGGCGCTGGTGGCGCCAATGATGATTGACGCAGACGAGGTGGACCG
>JAOZUP010000509.1 GCA_029938595.1 Thermoanaerobaculales bacterium
ATTCCTAATTCCTAATTCCTAATTCCTAATTTTCCGCCATGATATCGTGTGTCAACGGCGTGAGAGCGCCAAACCTATCAGGAGACATCACATGGCCAACCCGACCGCAGTATTCGAAACATCATTGGGCACCTTCAAGGCGGAGATCTTCGTCGACGAGATGCCGATCACCGGAGCCAACTTCGTCGCCCTGGCGAAGGAGGGCTTCTACGACGGGCTGCACTTCCACCGCGTGATCAATAACTTCATGATCCAGTTCGGTTGCCCCCACTCCAAGGACCCCGAGAGTGCGCGCGCCGGAACCGGCGGTCCGCCACACGGCACCATCGCCGACGAGCACCTCGACGGCGCCAAGTTCTCCAACGAACCGGGCACCCTGTCGATGGCCAACACCGGCAGCCCCAACAGCGGCGGCTCACAGTTCTTCATCAACACCGCCAATAACAGCTTCCTCGATTGGTTCAGCTCAGGGCAGTCGAAGCACCCGGTCTTCGGCAAGATCACCGACGGTATGGACGTGGTGCAGGCTATTGAGTCCACCAAGACCAGCTCCCAGGACCGCCCGCTGACCCCGGTCAAAGTAGAGCGGATTTCGATCGAGGAGTGAGTGCAGCCTGGACGAAAAGACCGGGCGCAGATGGGCAGTTTTCACAATCGGAACGTTGCGCCCGACGAGACTGAGGAGTCACTATCATGAGCATTCGCTTACGCATCACCATCGGTTTTTTGGCAGCGACAGTGCTTGCCGGGAGCCCGCCCATTTTTCCGGCACACACTACCGGCCTCCCTCCAAGCGCGCTGCCGGGGGTCAAATCTGTGGACAGTGTGCAACGGGTTGTGATGCCCACCGTAGACGTCGAGGCCCTGCGCGCCGAAGATGCGGAACGCGAACATGCCGGCGCAACAGTCCCGTTGAGGTTTGCAGCGAGCATACCGGTAGATGTCACTCCGTACAGCAGTGGGACCTGGGAAACTCTCCAAGACGGCTCGCGGCTATGGCGGCTGCGCATTGAATCCCCAGGCGCCATGAGCCTGAACCTGGGCCTCGAGCACTTCGATCTTCCAGTAGGGGCCTCGTTTTGGATCCACGACGCGGACGGCGCCCATGTACAAGGTCCGTACACTGCAAAGAACCGCAACATCGCCGGAGGCCTCTGGACCGCGGTCGTGCTCGGAGACAAACTGGTGGCGGAGCTCAGCGTCCCATTGGGCATGGAGGCGGATCTCCGAATCACATCGGTGAATCACGGCTATCGGGTCTTTGGCGAAAGAGATGCGGTGGGCAGCAAAAAACGGGGTTCGTGCAACATCAACGTCATCTGCCCGGAGGGCGACCCGTGGCGCGACCAGATCCGAGCGGTGGCGCGGATCTCCATTTCGGGAATATATCTATGCACCGGCCAAATGGTGAACAACTCCGCTCGCGATGAAACCCCCTATCTGCTCACCGCCCAACACTGCATCACGCAATCGTACGAGGCACCGTCAGTCGTCGCGTACTGGAACTACGAGACCTCGACCTGCAGTGAATTTTATGGTGGAAGCTTGAGCCAGAACCAAAGCGGATCGACCTGGGTCGCATCCTACCCGCTCGACCGAGCATCCGATTTCACCCTGGTCGAGCTTGACCAGCTTCCCGACCCGAGTTTCAACGTGTACTACTCTGGTTGGGATGCCCGCGACCAGGTGCCCGACGCCGCGACCGCGATCCACCACCCCGGAGGCGACCAAAAGTCCATCAGCTTTGAAAACGATCCGCTGACCATTACCTCGTATCTTGGGAGTGCGTCTCCCGGCAACGCAACCCACCTCCGCGTCGAGGAGTGGGACGCCGGCACCACCGAAGACGGATCGTCTGGCGGATGTCTTTTCGACAACGCCACCGGGCTGTGCATCGGCACCCTCAGCGGGGGTTGGGCCGCATGCGAGCCTTACCCGCCTTATGGGCCCGACCAACCCGACTGGTTCGGCCGCTTTGCGCGCCACTGGACAGGCGGTGGCACTCCGGATACTCGGCTCTCCGACTGGCTGGACCCTCTCGACACGGGCGCGCTGTTCCTCGAAGGCAAGAACTCTACTCAATCGGAGGCGACCGCGGTGTGGCTGATTCCCGGTGCGGCCTCCCTCCCCGGCGCCGAGTCGTCCAATTGGAAGAGCGAGATCTCCGTCGTCAACACGGGTTCGATCGCCCGAAACGTGAGTCTCTATTACGTGCCGGGCAAGAGTGTCTGGCCCGGAGAACTGCTCGCCGGGCCATTTGCGGTAACGCCTAACGAATCGCTATACCTCAACGACCCCCTTCTTTCCAAAAACCCTACCTCTGGAATTCTGTACGCCAGCGTGACGGGCGATGGAACGGTCGCGTTCTCTCGCACCTACAACCTGTCGGAAGGAGACGCTACCTATGGCCAGGGCGTGCCCGGCATACGTCTCACAGATGCTACCCTCGCCACCGAATTCATCCTTCCGATGATCCACTCGAGCCCCGGGCGCTTTCGCACAAATGTCGGTTTCGCACAAACGTCGGCGGGGAACTTCAAAGTCCTGGTCTCCATCTATTCGTCGGAGAGCGTATTACTCGCCGAACACTCATACGGAATCAACAAAGCTTGGTGGCAGGTCAACGACATCTTTGGGAAACTGGGTATTGGTGATCTTGATGTCCAAGGCGGTTGGATCCGTGTAGTCCTGGAGAGAGGTTCGCCCGCCTTCTGGACCACCTATGCCACCGTCATCGACGACAGAACCAACGATCCGACGTACATCTTGCCGGTCGCACCATAGGCGAATTCGGAATTCGGAATTCGGAATTT
>JAOZUP010000117.1 GCA_029938595.1 Thermoanaerobaculales bacterium
TCCCGTCCAGTTTCGGCATCATGATGTCGAGGATCACCAGATCGAACTGAATGGTCCGGGCGAGCCGAAGACCCTCCTCGCCATCGTAGGCGGTGGTAGTGGAAAATCCCTCAAACTGCAAATTGTGGGCGAGGGTATCTGCAAGATGCTCCTCGTCGTCGACAATCAGGATGTGCTTCTTCATTTTCTCCTCACACCTCGCGGCCGGGAATACTCACCCGAAAGATCGATCCCGAGGGCCCCGTAGCCGCCACCTCCACCTCTCCATGGTGGGCGGCGACAATCTGTTGTACCAGATACAGGCCGAGACCGGTTCCCCCGGTGGTCCGGGTCATCTCGTCCCCGCTGCGGAAAAAACGGCCGAAAATGAGCTCCAGGTCCTCCTCGGCGACTCCTCCGCCGTTGTCGCTGACCTCGAGCACGGCGTCGTCACCGTCGAACATCAGATCGACCCGTACGATCGGCGGATCACCGCCGTACTTCGCAGCGTTCTCGAGCAAATTCGAAATCACGATCGACATCGCCTCATGATCGACATCGGCATTGATGTCGCTCGCGATCTGTGCCTCGAACATCACGCCGGTGGCAACGGCCCGACGGCGAAATACCTCGACCGACTCCTCGACGAGCCCGCTGAGGTCGGTGTCGCGAAGATCGATCTCCGACCAACCATCCCCGAAACGCGTCGCCTCGAGCACCTTCTGCACCAAGTCCTCGAGGCGCTCGGTGTCCTCGAGGGCATTGACGAGGAATCTTTTTGCAGTATCTCCGGTGGCACGCCCCCCGGTCACCGTTTCGAGGGCCAGGCGCATGGCCGCCAGCGGCGATTTGAGCTCATGGGTTATCGCGGACAGGAAGTTGCGATGCTGGCGTTCGAGCTCCACCTCTCGTCGCACACTTCTCCACAGCAACCCGATGACCACCAGGAGCAGCACAGCGAAGAACGCGCCCTCGGAGACCATCATCACGATCCGGCGACGGTACTGCTCGAGGAGCCCTTCCCAGGTCTCGGCCCGAGGCCGAATCGTCAGACTGTCACACGGTTCGGCGAGGGCGACGCCGGCAGGCCCCTCACGTCCGGTGGGGACGACCTCGAGTGAGTCGCCGACCTCCAATACCCGCTGTCGCCACTCGGAGCTCACCACCCCGCTGACGCATCGACCACCCACCACGACACCAAGCTCGATCGCGCCGGACCGGTTGAGGCAGGCCGACGGGCAGCCGGCCGAAACATCTGAGATCCGCCATCCCGCGAACGGCTTCGGAACCGCGTCGCGACCCGGTACATCACCCATGAGAAGGGCGGCCTCGAGCGCAGTGCGCGCAGTCTCGAGCTCGGTCTCCACCCGCATGGCCTCAACCCGTGCGGCCGAAAGAAGGCTCTGCCGTTCGAGATCCAGGTTTTCCCGGTTGAGGCGGAGAACGAAAATGACCCACCAGGTCAGCTGTGCGTTGACCACCACCATAATGAGCACCGCAACGATCAGATGGCGGACGGTGATGGGGCCCTGGCGGCGCATGGATGGCAGTATAGCGACATCTCGTTAGAACGTTAGAACGTTAGAACGTCGTTAGCACCTTCTCGATTCGCTCGGCGGCCCAGTCGATCTCCTCGCGACCGATGGTTAGCGGCGGTGCGACGCGGATCACGGTGGCGTGGGTCTCCTTACACAAGAGACCCTCCTCCTGAAGCGCCTCACAGAAGCGTCTCGCGCCGCCCGCGTCGTCGTTGAGCTCGATGGCGATCCACAGCCCACGGCCTCGAATTTCCTTGACATGCTTGGATTCCACAGCCTGCAAACGCTCGAGGAAGTAGGCCCCGTTCTCTGCGGATTTGCCAACCATGTCCTCATCGATCAGGACCTTCATCGCCTCCCTGGCGACGGCCGCCCCCAGGGGGTTGCCGCCATAGGTCGAACCGTGCTCGCCGGGGTGGAATACACCCATCACCTCGTCGTCGGCGAGGATCGCCGACACCGGGTACATGCCGCCGGAGAGCGCCTTGCCGATGATCACGATGTCTGGGCGGATGCCCTCGTGCTCGTAGGCAAAGAGCTTGCCGGTGCGACCGAGCCCCGATTGGATCTCGTCCACCACCAGCAGCGCGTTGTGCTCGTCGGTGATCTCGCGTAGGCGGCGCAGGAAACCCTCGGGCGGAATCACGATCCCGGCCTCGCCCTGGATCGGCTCCACCAGTACCGCCGCTACATTGTCGTTCATGGCCGCCGCCACCGCCTCGGCGTCGCCGTAGGGCAGGAGGCGGAAGCCGGGGGTGAAGGGACCGAAACCGAAGCGGTACTCCTCGTCGGATGAGAAACCGACGATGGTCGTCGTGCGGCCGTGGAAGTTGCCGTCAAAGACCAGGATTTCGGCCTCGTCGGTAGGGATTCCCTTGACCGTGTAGCCCCATTTTCGGGCTGCCTTGATGGCGGTTTCAACCGCTTCGGCGCCGGTGTTCATCGGCAGCACCTGGTGGAACCCGGTGAGAGTGGCCAGCTCCTCGCAAAACGGTCCGAGTTGGTCGTTGCGGAAGGCGCGCGATGTCAGCGTCACCTTGTGCGCCTGCTCCTGCATCACCTTGACCAACCGCGGGTGGCAGTGGCCCTGGTTAACCGCCGAGTAGGCGGCCAGGAAGTCCATGTACCGCTTGCCCTCGACATCCCACACCCAGGCACCCTCGGCCTTGGCAATAACTACGTCGAGGGGATGGTAGTTGTGGGCCCCGTAACGCTCCTCGAGCTCGATGAACCTGGCAGATCCGGTCAACTCAGCCGTCTGCTTCATGGTCTTATCCTCCCTTGTGTCACGGTTCGCGGGAACTACGAAACGCAGGGACCAGGTCGACCTGCAGAGGCTCTAGCCCGGCCTAGAAGACAGGGCTACCCGCAACCTGCACGTTACACCCGAGTGCGGGTTCGCGCAACACGCCGAGTGAACGGATTACTTGGTCGCCTCCTGCTGCGCGTTCCAGTGCAGAAACGCCTCTATGAAGTCGTCGATGTCACCGTCGAGGACACGGTCGGCGTTGCCGACCTCGTGGTTGGTGCGCAGGTCCTTGACCATGCGGTAGGGCTGGAGCACGTAGGAGCGGATCTGGCTGCCCCATGAGATCTCCTTTTTGGGCCCTTTGAGCTTGTCGAGCTTCTCCTCGCGCTTGGCCATCTCGAGCTCGTAGAGTCGTGCCTTGAGGACCTTCATGGCGCTGGCGAGGTTCTTGATCTGCGAACGCTCGTTCTGGCAGGTGACGATGATCCCCGACGGCTCGTGCACGACCCGCACCGCGGAGTACGTGGTGTTGACACCCTGCCCACCGGGTCCCGACGAACAGTAGCGGTCGATGCGGATGTCCTTCTCGGGGATATCGAGGTCGACCTCGTCGTCCACCTCGGGATAGATGTGGGCCGAGGCGAAGGAGGTGTGACGGCGGGACTGGGAGTCGAAGGGAGAGATCCGCACCAACCGGTGGACCCCGTTCTCCGACCTCAGGTTGCCGTAGGCGTAGGGCCCCTTGACCAGCAGGGTGGCGCTCTTGATCCCCGCCTCGTCACCCGGCTGCTCGTTCATCAGCTCGACATCGAATCCGCGCCGTTCGGCCCAGCGCAGGTAGAGACGTTCGAGCATCTGCGCCCAGTCCTGCGATTCGGTGCCGCCCGCGCCGGGGTGGATTTCGATGAAGGCGTTCGACTGGTCATGGTCGCCGGTCATCTTGGCCGTTAGCTCGACACGGTCGAGGAGCGGCGTGATCTTTTTGAGGGCCGCGCCGAGCTCGGCCTCGGCGCCGTCCTCGCCGTCGCGCACCATCTCCAGCATGACCTCGAGCTCCTCGTACGCCTCAATCAGGGACGCGGAGGTCGAGAGTTGCTGTTGGATATGGGAGCGGCGGCTCATGACCTGCCGCGCGCGGTCCTGATCGGACCAGATGTTGGGATCCTGAGCCTCGGTGTCGACCTCGGCCAGCTCCTCTTTTAGTGCGTCCTCGTCAAAGATACCCCCGCAGGCGCTGGATGCGCTCCATCTCCGCTTCGCCGGTCTGGATCAGTTCTTCAATCATCTTCGCCTCTCAAGGATTCGCTTCCATCACACCAGGCAGCTCATTCTATCTAACAATCGTTGTCGCCGCCATAATCCAACGTTAAAACGTTTAACGTTCAAACGTTAGAACGTTTCTTCGGTCGCAACTTTTCTCTAAACCGAGATGCGAGGAGCAGGGAGACCGTCGCAACCGCACACAGAACCGCCCACCAGTCGCCGAATCGCGCCCGCGGTGTGAGGCCCGTCATCGGCTGCACATCATCAACCAGGACCCCGTTCTCTCCCACTTCGAGCCGAGAGACCACCCGTCCTGAAGGATCGATGAAACCGGAGATCCCGGTGAGGGCGGCGCGCACGAACCAGCGCTGCGTTTCCGCGGCGCGGAGGCGCACCTGGGCGAAGTGCTGGCGCGGCGCCCACGAAAATCCGTACCAGCCATCGTTGGTGAGGGTGGCCAGGATCTGGGCTCCGGCCCGGACCTCGGCCGCGGCATGGTCGGGGAAGACCACCTCGAAGCAGATGGCAACTCCCAGCGGAGCAGCTGCCGGCAGCACGACCGGTTCGGTGCCGGGGGTGAAGGCGCCGACCTCGCGCACCAGCGATTCGGTGAAGGCAAATTGCGCCCAGCGCGGGACGAACTCGCCAAACGGCACCAGGTGGACCTTGTGGTAGCGCTGTGGCGAGACGCCCCCCGGCGTGACCAAGTAGGCCGAGTTGGCGTAGCCGCCGCCGTCGAGCGAGGCCACCGAGTTGAGGACGATCTCCACCTCGAGTTCGCTCGCCATCCGCTCCACCGCCTCGCGGTAGGCTGGATCGTTGTCCAGACGGTACGGCACCGCACTCTCCGGCCACAGGACGATGTCGGCGCCCTGCCCGGCGGCGGTCACGGTCATCGTCCAGACTCGCTCGGCGATCTCCAGGGATTGCGAGGGATCCCACTTCTCCTCGAGAGAGGTTCCCGGCTGGAGGGCGGCCACCGTCAAGGGCTCTCCCGAAGGTGACGGTACCGGTGCGGCGAGCGTCGCGACGGCCAGCAGGCCGAACGCGACGATGAGTGCGGTCCCGCCGGTGCGGCGGGTGGCGGGCCGCGCGAGCCCCCACAGGCCGGCACCGGTGGCGACTGCCCACCACCCGAGCCCGGTCGCCCCCCACACCGGCAGGGAAGCCATCAGCCACGGCCAGTCGGTGAAGGCCGACGCAGCGCCGGTCCAGGTAAAGCCGTACGGGGGAAACCGCTGCAGGACGACGACCGAAACCAACGCCGCCGGAAAGACCCAGATCCTCCATCCCGGAGGCACCAGCGATGTGACCCCGGCTGCGAGCGCCCACAGCAGACCGAGGTATGCCCCCATAAAGACGAGGCAGCCAACCGCCAACAGCTGCGGCAGCCCACCGTACATATGCATGACGGGCACCACCCAGTTGGTGGTGACGACCCAGAAGACGGTGCCCGCGAGCCAGCCAAGCAGCCACGGCCGCCAGCGGCCCCGACCGCGCTCGATCCCCTCGAGCAGAAGACCCGGGAAGAGCAGCGCCAGCAACGCCAGCCCCGGTCCCGGCATGGCGAGAGCGAGCGCGAGACCGGAGAGGGCCGCCAGAATCCATGGAGTGGCCATCTTCATGGCAGGGAGTATACGAGAGGGGAGTTCTTAGTTTTGAGTTTTTAGTTTTTAGTGTCCATCTAACAACCCGAGTATTGGTGAGCGTGGGTCGGAATTCACACCCACCATCAATGTGTGGCTGACGGCCGAAACGGAAGGGTGGGCGAAGATCGGCCGTCGGCCACTCGCTGGTGGCAGTGAGTCACGGCGTCCGTAATTAAAAACTCAAAACTAAGAACTCAAAACTGACGTGGGGCAGGGCTGGAATTCAGAATTCCGAATTCCGAATTCCGAATTCTTCCTCGATGGCCGCCGTGTGCTCGCCGAGCTTTGGTGCGGGCTGGTCGGGCGTCCGGCCGAGAGCGGGCAGGAGGGGACCAACGCCGGGGAGCGATCTGCCGTCCGGCATCGGCGTTTCTTCGATCAGGCCCGCAGCCGCGAACGCCGGGTCTGAGGGCGCCTCATCGAAGCCGTGCACCGGTCCCACCGGGAGGCCACGCTCCTCGGAAAGGCGCAACCAGTGCTCGCGCGGGTGTTCGGCGAGTGTTCGCTCGACAGCGGCCGCCGCCCGCTCCCCGTCGGGCCCGAACGCGAATGCCGCCGCCGCCAGCTCCTCGGCGCCGATCAGACCGACGAATGCGGTCCAGAACTTGGGCTCGAGGGCTGCCAGAGACAGGCTCTTGCCGTCACCGCAGCGGTAGATCCGATAGCAGGGGCAGGCACCGCCGAGGAGGGTGTCGAGGACCCCTCCCCCACCAGCCGCCAGCTCGGCCCAACCCCAGGTCAGAAAGGGCAGAGGCCCGGCCGCGAGAGGTTGGTCGAGCCGAATCCCGCGACCCGTCCGCTCGCGGCTGAGGAGGGCGGCGAGGATCGCCGACGAGGCGAGGATGCCCGAGGTGATGTCGGCGAGCTGAAGCCGCGGCACCCTGCCGCCGACGAGATCAAGCACGCCGGCCATGGCACTGAGATTGAGATCGTGCGCGACGCGGTCGCGGGCCTCGGGCGCGGCGCCGAATGACGACAGCGAGCACCACACGAGGCGCGGGTTGTCCGCCGACAGCTCCTCGAACCTCAGCCCCCAATCCTCGAGGGTGCCGGGTCGAAAGCTCTCGACCAGGACGTCGGCCGAAATCGCGAGCCGGCGCAGGAACTGGACGCCCTCGTCGTCACGCAGATCGAGGGTGATCGACTCGGCGCCACGGTAAAACGCGGCGAACCCGACCCCGATCCCGTCCACCTGCGGAGGCACCATCCGCATCGGATCGCCGGCGCCCGGCTCCTCGACCTTGATCAGCCGAGCACCGAGATCAATGAGCTGGCGCGCCAAGACCGCACCCGGCAGCATGCGGCTCAAATCCAGCACCAGGACACCCCCGAGCGGGAGCGGCGCTTCGCCTCTCATGAAACGACCTCGCTAGTCTTGAGTTTTGAGTTTTTAGTTTTGAGTTGCCACTCTCTCTCCCCGAGTAATCCCGGGCGGACGGGCGGCAAATTCGAAATCCGAAATCCGAAATCCGAAATGAACGGATGGCCGCGGGATAACTCAAAACTAAAAACTAAGAACTCAAAACTCATGACTCGTAGAATCTTCCACCGCTCTTCACCATCTCCGTGAGCATGGCTGCCGGATCGAACCGTGGGCCGTGCTCGTGGGCCAGGGTCTCGAGGCGGTCGACGATTTTCGACGCTCCTTCGGCGTCGACGTACCGGAAGGGGCCGCCGCGGAAGGGCGGGAAGCCGATCCCGAGGATGGCGCCGAGATCGCCGTCCCGCGGCGAGGAGATCACGCCCTCCTGCAGGCAGTGGACGGCCTCGTTGACCATCATCAGCGCCAGCCGGGCCTGAATTTCGGACGCCTCCACGGTCCGCCGCTCGGCACCGCCCAACAGGCTGTAGACCTCTCGGTTTACCGGCTTCGGCCCCTTCTTCTTCTTTGCCGGGTAGAGGTAGAATCCGCGTCCGTTTTTTCGCCCATGGAGGCCGGCCTCATACAGCCGCGCCATCGCGTCCGAGCTCTCGAGACCGCGATCGGAGAAGGCACGGCCAAGTTCGTCCGCGACGTGGGCGCCGACGTCGATGCCGACCTCGTCGACCAGCGCCAGCGGCCCCACCGGGCAGCCGAAGTCCTTTATCGCCCGATCCACGTCCTCGACGCGGGCGCCTTCCTCGACCAGCAGCACTGCCTCGTTGAGGAAGGGCGCGAGGATGCGGGTGGTGTAAAAGCCCGGGCCGTCTTTGACCACGATGCAGGTCTTGCCCTGTTTGGTGCCGAAGGCGTGAGCGACGGCCGTGGCCCACGGGGCCGTGGCGTCGGCAACCACGATCTCGAGCAGCGGCATCTTGGGCACCGGTGAGAAGTAGTGCATGCCGAGCACCCGCTCGGGATGGCTGGCCCCGGCTGCGATCTCGGCGATCGGCAGGGCCGAGGTGTTGGAGGCGAAGACCGCATCCGCCGCCACCCGCTCCTCGACCTCCGCCAACACCCGCCGTTTGAGCTCCACGTCCTCGAAGACCGCCTCGATCACCAGGTCGGCGCCTTCGATGTCGCCGACCTCGGTGGTCAGCAGGAGCCGCGATCGGCGCCGGTCCGATTCGACCGATGGGATGGCGCCCGACTGTACCTGGCGTTTGAGACCGTCATCCACCACCTTCGCCGCCTTGCCCAGAACCTCGTCCGAAAGATCACGCACCACCACCGGGCACAGACCGAGCGACACCGAAGCCACGCCCGCGCCCATGAAGCCACCGCCGAGGACTGCGAGCCGGGAAACCTCGCGCGCCTCTCCGCCGCCGGAGGGTTTCTTGGCCTCGTTCATGGAGTGGAAGAGGCGCACCAGGTTGCGGCTCTCTGAGCTCACCGCGAGCTTGCCGAAATACTCGCTCTCGCGTGCCAGGCCGGCCACTCTCCCCTCCTTAAGCCCGGTCTCGACGCAATCGAGGATCGCAGGCGGCGCCGGATACAGACCCCGGGTTCGCCTCAAAACCTGCTGCCTCGCCTTGCGAAGCACGACGGCCCTGCCCGGCGCAGTCGAGGCGAAGCGGTCCATCAGGCTCTTCTTCCGGGGACGTCTCTTCAGCTTCCCGTCGGCCATCGCGAGGGCCGCCCGTACGCCGGTCTCGGCAATACCGCCGGGTGTCGTGATCGCGTCCACCAGCCCCATCTTCTTCGCTCGTCGGGCCCGCACCCGCTTGCCGGTCAGCAGCATGGGCAGGGCCGCGACGAGACCCACCCGCTCCATCAGCCGCTGAGTACCGCCGCCCGCCGGCAGCAGCCCGAGCATCACCTCGGACTGCGCCAGCACCGTCTTGGGATCGTCGGTGGCGAGGATGTAGTGGCAGGCCAGGGCCACCTCGAGCCCGCCGCCGAGAGCCGCCCCATGGACCGCCGCCACCACCGGTTTTGACGACGTGAAGATGCGCTCCAGCAGCGCGTTGCCGTCCCGCGACATGGCACTGATCTCAGCCTCTCCGAGATCCTCGATGAGGTCCAGATCGGCGCCGGCGATAAAGGTGTCGGGTTTGGCAGACACTACTACCAGCGCACGCACGCTCGCGTCGTCAAGCAGCGGCGCGACCCTCTGGTTGAATTCTTCCACCACCGCAGGGGATAGCGTGTTGACCGCTTTGTCGGGGTGATCTAGCCAGACGATGGCTACACCGTCGTCGCGATGCTCTAACGTGATCATCGGCATGAGCCTACTCCCGACGAACGAGCCCGAATTCTTCTTTTTTTGGCCGTGGATTTCCCATCATCGGGGCATTGATTGGAGGCACCTCGCTGCAGGCAAATCCCCAGCCAAAAAAAGAAAATGGGGAAAGTATTATCCATCATTTGATCCTCTCGAGCACCAGCCCTATACCGATCGCACCGGCCGCGCAGGCGGCGACGAGGCCATAGCGGGCATTCTCAGCCTCCATACGGTGGCAACAATTGATGATGAGGCGGGCGCCAGTGGCACCGAAAGGGTGGCCAAGAGATAGCGACCCTCCCCAGGCGTTGAGGCGGTCTGGGTCAACCCTCCCCACCGGATGCTCCCGGCCCAACCGGTCGCGACAGAACTCCTCGTCGCCGAGGAGCTTCAGAACCGCCAGCACCTGGGCCGCGAAGGCCTCGTGGAGCTCGACGACCTCGACCTCATCGAGTTCGAGTCCGGCTGCGTCGAGGGCCCTCGGCACGGTCAGAGCCGGTCCCAGGAGGAGTTCCTCGAGGGGGTCGAGGGCCGCCACTGCCGATCCCTTGAGTACTGCCAGTGGCCGTAGTCCGAGGCGTTCGGCCGCCTCCTCCGAGGCCAGCAGCACCGCCGCCCCGCCGTCGGTAAGGTAGGAAGCGTTGCCCGCGGTGATAGTGCCGAAGCGGCGGTCAAAGGCGGGTCGGAGCTTGCCGAGCTTCTCCATCGTCGTATCGCCGCGGACCCCGTTGTCCGTGCTCACGCCCTCGAACC